>NZ_BCVD01000017.1 GCF_001591565.1 Priestia flexa NBRC 15715
CTTTTCTTATTCGATAGGTATGCTTGTTAATGATATAGGTATATAATGAAAGGTGTTGTGCTTTACAGCGTTCATACGAAATGATACATATAAAAAACTATATTTAAGGAGGAGAATATATGCGCAATGATGGTCGAAATCAAAAGGAAATGCGTCCGGTTACGATTAAAACGGACTACTTAAAGCATCCTGAAGGTTCTGTATTAATATCTGTAGGAGATACAAAAGTAATTTGTACAGCAAGCATTGATGATCGAGTACCGCCTTTTATGCGTGGTCAAGGAAAAGGTTGGATTACAGCTGAATATTCTATGCTTCCGAGAGCAACGCAACAGCGAAATATCCGTGAATCTACTAAAGGAAAAGTGACGGGGCGTACAATGGAAATTCAGCGTTTAATTGGGCGTGCTCTCCGCGCGGTTGTAGATTTAGATAAAGTTGGCGAAAAAACAATCTGGATTGATTGTGATGTTATTCAAGCTGATGGGGGAACGCGTACAGCATCCATTACCGGAGCGTTTGTCGCAATGACGCTTGCTTTTGAAAAGCTGCTTAAAGAAGAAAGAATGAAGGAAATGCCAATTACAGATTATTTAGCCGCTACGTCTGTTGGAATGCACCGTGAACATGGTGCGATTCTAGATTTGAATTACGAAGAAGACTCAACTGCAGAAGTTGATATGAACATTATTATGACAGGGCAAGGTAAATTTGTTGAGCTGCAGGGAACAGGTGAAGAAGCAACGTTTTCTAAACAAGAGCTTGATGAATTAATTTCGTTGGGGGAAAGCGGAATTAAGCATCTTATTGAAGCGCAAAAACAAGTGCTTCAATCGCTCTAAGCAAAGCTGTTAACATTAGATGTGGAGGAGATTAAGATGGTTCGAGAAGTCATTATTGCAACAAAGAATGCAGGGAAAGTAAAAGATTTTAAAACACTTTTTTCTTCTAAAGGCATTGAAGTTAAGTCGTTGCTAGATTTTCCTGAGATTGCTGATGTTGAAGAAACGGGAACAACTTTTGCTGAAAACGCCATTTTAAAAGCTGAAGCAATCTCACATACATTACATACTGCCGTTATAGCGGATGATTCTGGTTTATCTATTGATGCGTTAAATGGGGAACCGGGCGTGTATTCAGCGCGATATGCTGGCGAACAAAAGGATGATAATGCTAATATAGAGAAGGTACTAGAAAAGTTGAGCGGTGTGCCGTTTGCTGAGCGAACTGCAAGGTTTCATTGTACGCTGGCTCTTTCTGTACCAGGAAAAGACACGATTACAGTAGACGGAACGTGTGAAGGATATATCTTGGAAGAGAAAAGAGGAGAAAATGGCTTTGGCTATGATCCAATCTTCTATATCGAACGGTGGAAGCGTGCAATGGCGGAATTGACGAAAGAAGAAAAGAACACAATTAGCCACCGAGCAAACGCACTAAAAAAGCTTGAACCACTGATTGATGCCCAATTTTAAAGGAGTGATGACGTGTGAAACTATTGATTGTAAGCGATAGCCACGGATTACAAGATGAGTTAATCGTAATTAAGGAGAGACATGCAGATGTAGATAAAATGATACACTGTGGTGACTCAGAACTTTTGCAAAATAGTAAAGAAATGGCGAACTTTTTAAGCGTTCGTGGAAATTGTGATTACGATGCATCCTATGTCAACGATCGCGTTGAAAAAGTGGGAGAAGCTACATGTTTGGTAACACACGGTCATTTATATAACGTCAAAATGTCAATGATGAATCTTCACTACAAGGCAAGGGAAGTAGGGGCAAATGTCGCATGCTTCGGTCACTCTCACGTTGCAGGGGCAGAAGTAATGGACGGCGTATTGTTTATTAATCCCGGAAGTATTTTACTGCCGCGTATGAGAAAAGAGCGCACGTATGCTATACTTGAGGTTGAAGATAATGAAGCAACCGTTCAGTTTTATGATATAAGTGGTGAGCATATTCCTAGCATGCAGCTGACGTGCACGCTTGCTTAAAAAAATAAATAAAATAAATGAGAAGAGAAAATTTCTCCTCTCTTCTCATTTATTTTTTAAAAAAACATTGACTTTTTAATTATATTTAAATATAATTAAAAATGTCTTTGAAACGATTTAGTAATATGTCCCAGTAGCTCAGCAGGATAGAGCAACGGCCTTCTAAGCCGTCGGTCGGGAGTTCGAATCTCTCCTGGGACGCCACTTATATTACATATAAACTGCGATATTTCAACCTTCTAAACCGTTTAGTGAAACGGTCAGTATAACGGTCGTGTAAGAAATTACACCGTTTATTGGCTTATATCATTTCGGTATAGGAGGTTTTTTATTTTGACTAAAAGAACAGGATTGTTTGATGTTGGAATTGATGTTAGAGGGCTATTGGATGAAATGAGTGTATCGGGCCCAGCGGCTCCAAAACAGAAAACAAAACAGAAGAAGGCCAGTGATGATTCTAAGTTGATTTCTGACGCCCTGGACATGATTACAAGGCAAATGAAGGTAAGTGGCAATAGAAGCCGTACAATAAGCGATTATGAGCTTCACGTGAAACATTTTCAAAGCATAACCAATCTTCAATTTGTAGGAGATATCACGGCGGACACTATTTATGAATGGTTAGACAGCATGGATGTTAGTAATCAGACCAAATTAACAAGGTTAAAGTGTCTTAAGGCATTCCTTTCCCGCTGCTTTGATAATGGTTGGATTCAGATTAAGTTTTGGAAGACAATTAATATAAAGGTTGACCAGAAGGTTAAAGAAGGGGCAACAGAGCACGATGTTAAGGTTCTGCTATCTTTACTAGACTTGAGTAGTTTCATCCAGCTAAGGGACGCTGTAGCGGTCCTGGTGATGTATAAGACAGGCATTAGGATAAATACCTTAACTCAACTTGAAGAACGCCATATCGACTTAAATAACAATGTCCTAAATCTTGATGGCGGCATAATGAAAAATCATCAACAAATAAAATTGCCTTTTGATGACTTGCTGAATCAACTGCTGGGTGTTCTTTTAAAACAGAATGCCAAAATTAGAAGGGAATACGGGAAGAGCAACAGCTTGGTATTTGTCACTAAATATGGGGATGTTATTGCCACTTCACCTACACACAATAATATTCAGAAGCGATTAAACAAGTATTCAAAAATGTATGGTTTGAAAAACATTAATCCCCACGCATTAAGAAGGGGTTTTGCAAAGTCATTGCTTGATAAAGGGGCGAATGTTGTGGTCATATCAAAGGCTTTGGGACACAGTGACGTATCGGTCACAACAAAGTATCTGCACTTAGATGTCGATGAAGTAGCAAATAACCTACGCGCATACTTGGGGAACAATGACTGACAAGGAAAGCCACTTGGACGAGTTAAACTGTAATGTGCTCTATTCGAATACAGAAGTCTAAAACCACAAGCAAATTAGTACTAGAGAAATAGTGGAACCTGCACAGTATTAACAGTAAGAAACCCAGACCTGGTTGGTTCTGGGTTTTTAAATATATTCGTGTATTCTTCCATTAAAGCCCTCTATAATGGAACATCGTATGATTTCTTTACTTTAGCCACCCCTAACGCATAGTGGCTGAACAATATATTCTCCACTAATTCCCCTTCAGAATCTTCACAGTCAACTATCAAGATTAACTCTGAATGAAAGCCTTTCATCAATCTTCTTCTCTTTTTTATCACTTTTTCTGTAAAAAGACGAATAGCAAAACCCACCAGAAATCCTACTGCTGCTCCAATTAACCCCCAGTAGATTGGTCCCCATTCTAGTTTAAATCCCACGCTTGCACCAATAACTGAAAAAGCTGTTGCTAGTGCAGCTCCCACATCAATCAATGAAGTTCCATCAGAGCGGTGAATATTATCGAATACCTTACGCTCTTCCGTGTTGTTATCTAAAGGAACGATAAATATATTCTTACTGGCAATACCTTTTTTCTCCAAAGTGGCAACTGCCAGTTCTATATGAACGGTATGTTCGAATGTTGAAAAGACCTGCAATGCTTACTTCACCTTCTGTCCCTTTAGTACCATAAAAGATGGAGATTGGTACTTCTCCAAAAAATATTTGCGTTGTTCTTTATCGTATAATTTATTATTTTCTACGGTGTTCATATAGGAGTCATAAATAGCAAACCCATACAGAGAAGGAAAAAACAATAACCATTGCGGTTCTAATACTGCTGTGGCCTGATTTATCTCTCCTAAAAATAAATGTGAAATTGCTTCCAATCCGTGAGAATAATAAAAGAAGAGCACAGTCCAGATGATGATAAAGAAGGCTGTAACTATCCTGTGTATATATAATTGCCCTAAGCCAGGTACAAATGCTGACCACAGGACAGCCATAACAGGATTTCTCTTATCCAAATAATTAATTTCTAACGCACCGATACTAAAGGAATTGAACTGATGTTCTTCACGGTCGGCCAATATAAAGATTTTATTCATATCAACAGTTGTCCGATAACTATCCCAGATACCAAATATATATACTGGTATATATATCAATAACCAGCGGGTATCCAATACTTCTTTTGCTTTTTCAATTTCGCCTTGAAAAGAGTAAATCATTGCTAAATTAACGTTTGCTTGTAAATTAACAATAACTTCCCAAATGAACAGTACAAATCCTCTAAGGTATTTCGATAGCAGAAGATGCCCGAAACCAGGAAAAGCTGCACTCCACCAAGCTATTATGTAGGGGTTTCTAAGGTGTATTTGTGTGGTACCAAGAATACTAACGTGAGCTCTATATCTTCTAGCAGTATTATCATTAGTGTAATTTTCCATTTTTCCACCCTTATGGTAATAACTTTTTTATCAGTTCTTACCAAATGAGCACTTTTTATACTTATGGGCTATTAGCTAGACAGTAGTTCTAAAGGATGCTGCTTATAGTGAACCCAAGCATAATTGATTACTTTGTTCAGGAGAAGGTCAACCTGGGCTTCGTCGTATACAATCCAGTTACCAATCTTTTTACCTTTAGTAAGGTTCAGCGGCATCTCAATTGCATTCAAGATTGAATTCATGTGGCGAAAGTCTTTCTTTTTACGAAACAATAAAGCTCGAGGAGTCTCTACATAGCATAAAATGTTGTATGTGTTGCCGCCCATCATCACTTTAAAGTCAATACCACCCTCTACATCATCGTAAGAACAGTAAGAAACATCATTAAAAGCATTTGATTCCTTTACTAACTGAAAAAAGTGAATTTCTCGTGCTAAGGAAGGATAAGAGCGGAGCAAGCGTGCTGAAACCGCTGTTTTGTCATATTCCTTCAAAGCTTCTTCATGAACAAGGTGATAGTACCCTACAAAAGCACTTTGTGAAGGAAAACTTCTGTATGTGCAAACATATCCCCATAACGTGTACATCATATTTGGAAAACCAAAAGCGAACTCCACCTTATTGTCTTTATCCTTGATGAAGGAGGGAGGTTCCGAACCCAATGCTCTTACAATGTCCTCTGATGTGATTGCTAGCCCTGTAGTTAAATCAATCATTCTTTAATTACTTCCTTCACTGCCTTGTTTACAGGCTTAATCATTTTCTCCTGTTCTTCCCAATATTTAACACGACGTAGTAGAAAGCTACGAATCTCAGTGAAAGTTGCGCCTGATAAATATAGCTCGATAATTGCGTTATAATCAATTATAGCTATGTCAGAAATTACACTCATGCGGTGAGAGTAAATAGCATCCAACCCATGTTGTTTTTTTAGCTTTGCTGTGAATTCATCTTTTAGTGCTTGAAGACGTTTAGGGTTATCTTCATTTAATTCTTTGTAAAAGTTAGCATATGCTCTGCTTAATTGATTACCAATTGCTACTGCTCGTGGTCCCTGGAGGTAATTCTTGTCTCCAGCTTTTTTTACACGGATTTGTTTAATTGCGGAGCGGCGCCCGTTAAGCAAGTAATTGAATTTATTCAGTGGAATACGTACACGTTTGATTTTATTTTTTGCTTGTCCTACATTAAGTCCAAATTGAGGTCCGTATTTAGCAGCGAACTCCTCTATTGTTGCAGCAATATTTGCGCCGCCTAATTCCATAAACTGTGCACCGATAAACAAGAAATTCAAGTATTCTTCTCCAATATTGGTGCGACGATAAGTTTTATCATTAGCGTCTCTGTTAAGCAGCAAGTCATACCATACGTAGTTTGTTAATGTAACAGTAATTTTTGCATTTGCATCACGTCCCTCTGATTCATCCAAGATAGCACCACGCCCATATAGAGCTAAATCATAAGCTTTATTTTGATACGTAGACTCAGACCAGCCTAAGAAGTCCATAACCTCTTCTTTACTCAAGGTGACTTTTATGCCATTCTCAGTTTCAGTTACCTCTCTTCGACGATTAGTGATGTTTGAAAGTTCTTCTTCCAGCATAGTGTCGAGGTGGTAAAATTCGTCTATCATACTTATCTCCGCCCTTCTACTTTTGTTCATACCGATAACGTATCCATTTAAAAGGTAATTTGTCAATGCTTTTGGTTGGATTATGAAAAAGAAACATTGTTGTTATAGCCATATTGAAAGATATACTAAACAGTTTTAGTTAGATTGCGTGTTTTGAAAGTATATAAGGCAAATATGGTCATTTTTATCTAATCTAACTAAAAATGAACCTGGTCTTTATCATTAGAAGAGAGTCACTTTTAGTTGGGTTGTTCTATTTATGCTTTTAGTTATCAAGCTGCTACTAACTCATAGAGCAGAGGAAGGAACCCTGTACATCTTATGGATTCAGGAGAATTACTTGCCGCATCCTTGTATTTATCCAGGCAGAAGCTTTTTGGTAGCATCCAGTAACTATGTGCGACGGAGTCGCGTTCCAAGAGAGTAACTGTAAGTAGAGGAGAGATGTTAACCCGCTTAAGAACAAACCAATGCGGGATTACTGACAGCATCTTCTATCTGCATCCATGGTAATTTACTTTTAGGGTGGCAGGTAACTTTTGTTCGGAAGCCATTATAAGGAGGACGAGAAATCATCCCCCCGCACAGAAATCCATAAAAGGCAGAAGGTAGATGACTGCCACGAACCCATTTCAATTAATCCAGAGTACCATTCTGCATCCAAGGTGAAGAGGACATACTCTATTGCTTGGAAGACAAAAGGCCAACCAAGGGAATCAAAATGCACATAAGGACTGTGGAGGGTATTTTTAACTGCTCTGAAGCCAAATTTCAAAGGACAGAGTGTCTGTAAAATCATGGTTGACTACTGCTCGAAAGCCAACTCTTAAATAGAAGTAGAAAAATTTCTGCTATATAGGTAAAAAAATAGCTCAAATTTCTCTGAGCAATAATGTAGCTATGAAGGGGTTCATTGATGTTTCGACCCCACCCCCCTCTTTGAGAGAAGGAAAATCTATTGTAAAGACACGAGAGAGGGCGTATTTGTTTCCCCTATAGGTGTATGAGATTTCGTGCCACTTGCTAAGACCTTCGGTTGGCCTTCGGCTGACGTCCCTGCTCCAGAATAGCGAGTGGCTCATCATGCGGCTCACACCTCTAAACCATAAAAGCGAAGAGAGAAGTACATCCCATGTCATTATCAAGGGTTGTTCCGCTTCGCTTCACAAAACTTTTAGCAAAGTACGCTAAAACTTCAAGCCCTGGACAATGTCACTCCCACCCGTTGCGGTCATCTTACCGACGACACACACTGAATTAGGGGTTTATAGGGCTTCTCGTCGCTTTTCAAGTATAACAGGTGGGAGAAGAGAGAGGGAAAAGGAAATCTACTCCTTGCCCCTTTAAGACCGTGGACGCTGTCCACACCTGACCTCCAAGCACTCCTGAATTAGAAGGAAAACCATTATTCATGCAGTAGAGAGGCAGGGCTTATTGAATACCCATGGGCAAGGCGTTGCTGTACGGCATCATAGAAGACAGTTTTTACCTTTGCTGTTTTTTCCCTATGGAGTATTTCAAGCCACTTACAACGGAGCTCATTGGCTTCTCGTTGGGCTTGTGGGAGGTCTGGATTCATGTTTTGCTGTTTTAAACGGTCGATAATCTGTTTATAGTCAGTCATTCTTTGTCATCCTTTCTACCAATCTTGGTCTACAGGTCCAACGAATTGCTTTTCATGATACATCTCGCAGTACAAATACTGTTTAACACGCTCCAAGTACTTGTAAGAAATGCGACGGCGTCCACTCTTTATATCAGACAACGTGGAAAGCCCCATGCCCAGGAGAGAAGCTAATTCAGTAGAAGAGAAGCCATCATGAACCTGTTTCACTGCCAATTGGCGGTTCATTGGCAAATCTCTAGCAAAAACAAGCGGGTCTTTAATTTCTGCCGCTTTTAGCATCTCTTGTATTTCATATTGAAGATTCATATACAACATCCTTTATGGTTTATTTAGGAGTAGCCGCCCTTATTTAGAGCGGCTAGGAGAGGGAGGAACCTGCCTCACTAACTGAACAAGACTATCTAAACCATTTCACGAACGTTTGTAAAGGCTTTTCTTCTACTTTTTAGAATTTTTTCAACTAACTTTAAAGGAGGTGATGCAAACAGAAAATCTATGAAGTCCAATGAATAAGAAAGGGGTGAAAATAGTAGAACGAAACTTAGTATGTGTAGTATATGCCAGAAAAATAAGCCCTGAATGAGGTCCTGGATTGCCCTACATTCAGGGCTATTTGTGCATAAAAAAAGATGAGCCGCGGGAACGGTCTCATCAGTTAAAACAATATCTATTTACATCATATAAAAAATATATTAATGAAGCAATCGGAGAGGCGTATAATCGTCTCTCTTTTTTTTGTTTCAATTACCAGGAGGAAATCAAAATGACAAATCAATTCGATAAGTTAACTTTCAAATTATTATTTGCTACCAGTATCAGAGAAAAGGATAACAGCTATATTGTTAGCGAAATCTTTACCCGCTATCCCTCAATCCAAGAGTTATTGGATGTTACCGAAGAAGAGCTACTGACAATCAAAGGCATCGGAAAAGTGAAAGCGCAGCAAATAATAGCAGCATTGAAGTTAGCTAGACTAAATCCTAGTACAGCAGAAGAAAGATTTGCAATTAGAAGTCCAGAAGATGCATTTACTTACCTGAAAGACATGCAATACCTGCACCGAGAAGAATTTGTATGCTTAGGATTGAATACCAAGAACCAAGTAATGTTTAGACAAACTGTGTTCACTGGTTCGTTAAATGCCTCTATAGTGCATCCAAGGGAAACTTTCCTTCCTTTAATAAAGAGATGTTGCGCCAGCGCTATTGTAGCTCATAATCACCCATCGGGGCATCCAGAACCATCAAGAGAAGATATTGAGGTCACTAAGCGGCTGGTAGAAGTGGGGAAAGTTGTCGGAATAGAGGTACTGGACCACGTTATCATTGGCGCCGAAAAATACATTAGCCTAAAAGAACAGGGCTATCTATAAGCAGTGGTTAGGGGACTACCTGAATGGGTTGTTCCCCTTTTGTATTGTTCATTTAAGTGTACTTTTTAGAACAGTCCATTAAGCACCTTTATACAGTATTTTTCTTGTTCGTTAATGTTCAAAAACACTTTACGTCCATTCATTAAGTTGTATGGGTGTTTACGAACACTTATTAATAAATCAAATGAAGGGGAGAGAAATAGAATGCAAATAAAGAAATTTGGCTATGTACGTGTAAGCAGTAAAGACCAGAATGAAGGTAGACAAATTGAATCCATGAAGGAGCAAGGCATTGAGGAAAGGGATATATTTATTGATAAGCAATCAGGGAAGGATTTTGAGCGTAGCGACTACCAACTTATGAAAAGGTCATTACGTGAAGGAGATGTTCTATATATACATTCACTTGACCGTTTCGGCAGGAACAAAGATGACATTCTGCATGAATGGCAGGAAATCACCAAGAGCATAAAAGCCGATATTGTCGTGCTGGATATGCCGTTACTTGATACGACGAAATATAAAGACAGCATGGGGAGCTTCATATCTGACCTTGTGCTACAAATATTGTCATGGATGGCCCAGGAAGAAAGGGAACGCATCCGTAAAAGGCAGCGGGAAGGAATAGATGTTGCATTAAAGAAGGGTGTTCAATTCGGCAGGCCAAAAGCGGAACCAACAGAAGAATTTTACCAAGCATACGGCAAATGGAAAGCAGGGGAAATAACTGCCACAGCTGCCATTGAGGAAGCAGGAATGAAGCGCACAACATTTTATAAGCTGGTGAAGCAGTTTGAAGCAGAGGAGGAGGGAGCGTGAGGACTTTAAGCCAAATACATCAAGCTTATGAAGAGATTATGCATGATATAGAAGGAGAGCCTTTCAGAAGCTTGAGTCTAGCTAAACTAATGGAAGAAATGGAGATGTATTACAAGTTCCCTGCTTTACGAAATGCAGCCTGGGAGAGCCAGGACAGGACTGTCACAGCATTATACAGAAAGATTAGTATGAGCAGAGAACTGTAGTTAAAGCATTTCGCATATTTCTTTGTTTAACACCAGCTTTAACACAAAAAGAAGCCCTCTAACCTTCAAAGTATTGGTATCAAGGGGGAGAGAGCTTCTTTTATTTGAGTAGGACCTTATTTACAAAGAGCTTACGTCGACGCATCTGGGAGGGAGGGGTTATCTTTTAAATAAAAATAATAGTTTAATGAGATTTTCTTTATTGATAGTGTTTTCGCTCCGTCAATCATAACCTACTATTTAACAATTATATGAATTAATTTACAATGGTATATAAGGACGAAAATCTTCTGAATAGATTTGAGGTATCGTAAATGCTGAAAAATATTAAGTCAAAGCAATTATCAATGTGGTTGCAAAATAACGTGAACGAATCAAAAGATAAAAAATACAGGCATCGCCTTTTAAAAGAAAATAAAGATAAAAGAGTGGATATAATCGAAGAACTAAGAGATATTGTTTCGGAAGCTCATGATGACGCTAGATTGCGCCTTAGAAAAGTAGTAGACACATCTTTGCATCCACTTGAAAATGAAGAAAGCTTTGACCCTGCTCAAGGCTATCCTGAACTCTTTGATTTGACAACTCTTAAAGGTTATTTTGGCGAAGTGTTTGCTGGATTAATTGCAGAGAATTTTTCCCCTTTTGGAGAAGACTGGAGAGTACCTGTCTTTTCATTTAGATACCATGAAATTGCATTTGACCAATTGGAAATGTATAGGCTTACTGGAGAAAAACTTAATACCATTCCTGGAAGAACAGGAGACGACTGTTTAGCATTTGTAATGGATAAATCACATAAGATAAATAAAGTCCTTTTTTGTGAAGCTAAATGTACAGCAAATCATAAAGCGAGTATGATTTCGGATGCACATATTAAAATTAGTAGTATGAATCTTATTCCTGTGGAAGTGAGAAGATTGATTGATACATTAAAAGATTACGAGGACAGTGAGTCACGGAAATGGGTTAAATCACTTCGTGAACTATATATTAAAGGGACGCAAAATGAAAGATATGACTTAGTTAGTTATGTATGTGGAAAGTCCCCAGTAAGGTCTAAAACAAGGAAGAGTTGGATTCCGTCAAATATGCCTCACCCATCATATGAAGGAAAACGGAAGTTAGAAGCCGTGGAAGTTCATTTAAATGATGTGGAGGATTTAATTAGAGAAGTATATAGGAAGGTAGATTAATTTAATGGCAGAGCATGATGAAGTAAGGGACTTGTATAAGGAACTTAAACAGCAAATTCACAAGAGTATTTTGCCCCCTTCAGTTGCGAAACTGTATAGTCAATTTACTAGGCTTAATATGAAGCAACCAGGTTTGAAGGGTTGGGAAAATGAAGAAGAATTTTCTCATCGCTTAAATGATGCTGTTACATTAGTTGATGCAGGATTATTTGAAAAAGACTTTAATGGCGAAGAGTGGAGAGACCTTTTAAAAAGGGCTGGAGAAATTCTAGAGTGGTTATCCCATCCTGAATTAAATACAAATCAGTTGCCACTAAAGTTACTGGCAGCATCAGCTTATCAATTAGCGGGATTCCCAGCCCTTGCTATGGGATTATTGAAAACCCGTTCGGTTGAGCGAAATGAATCGCTTTTACTTGGAGCTTTGCTAAAGGCTGATTTCCAAGGGTTGATTGAATTGATAGTAAAATATTGGGAATCTGAAAAGGAAGGTATAACCCAAGAAGACGACTATTCTCTCTCAATTCAACACTGGATAATTAATGAAACGGTAAAAACTCTAGGAATTATTGCATCCTACATGCGGTGGGGAGAAGAAGACCGTGTTGAAAAAGCCAAAAAGAAATTTTTAGCGATTACAGATGTGATTATTGATGGAAAAGACCCATACTCATGGTTACTAGCTAAGTTATGCAGTGAGGTTATTTTAGAGTTTAGTGAAACATCTTTAAGGCGCCATGTTGGAGAACTTTCTCTTGGTATTCCAATATCTGGTCAGAGAGCTTTTCAAAGATATTTGCGAAATAACTATCTTGAAGGAAAAACATTAGCATGGAATTCTCAAATAAAAGGTATAGAACGTTTAAAGCAAGATGAATCTTTTGCGTTATGTACGCCAACAGGTTCAGGTAAAACAACTATCGCCGAATTAGCAATTATAAAAAGTTTGTTCATTTCTGAAGAGAAAAAGGATGAATTTTCAAGTGCACTAAATATTAGGTCTAATGCTGCTCCTATTGTGATGTATCTAGTACCATCAAGGGCACTTGCCACAGAGGTAGAAAACAAATTGTCTAAAGTACTCCAAAACCTAAGCGATAGCTCAATTATTGTTAGTGGCTTGTATGGTGGTATAGATTGGGGACCAACAGACGCCTGGATTACATCTGATAAACCAACTGTTCTGATATGTACATATGAAAAGGGAGAAGCGTTATTACGGTTTCTTGGTCCTTTATTTTTAAGTAGAGTCGAATTAGTTGTGATAGACGAGGCTCATTCTGTGCAGTTTGATGGAAACTACGATACATTAATTACTTCTGACAACCGAGGGTTACGCTTAGAAATGCTTGCTAATCGATTAATTTACAATATGGAAAACAAAAAGGTTATTGCATTGTCAGCGGTGGCTGATGGAGGAATTCAGGCATTATCTAACTGGATTTCAGGAGAATTAGAAACACAACCAGAAGTTACTCAGTATAAAAGTACCAGGCAATTAATCGGTCGTCTAGAATGGCAACCCACAGGTAATTTTGAATTTAGATACGACATTCTTAACGGTTGCCACCTAAAATTCGCTGAAGACGGCGGCAAAAATGATGTTCCATATATTAAAAACCCGTTTGATGCTTTTCCAAAGACTTTTAGTGATTTAAAAAAGAAGTATACTAATCAGAAAGTCGGTAAACGACAGCGTCCATACTTGTTCTGGGCGGCTATTCAAATGGTGAAGCCTGATAAACAAGGTCTCCAACATACTGTATTAATTTCAATTACCCAGCACATAAGTGGGTATGCTGAAGACTTTGTGGACTTTTTTGAAAATATAATGAACGATGTTGAATTACCCCAATTCTTCACCCCGCCTCAAGAACAGAAAAAAGCTATTTTGTGGGAAAAATGTCTCAGGTCTTGTGAAGATTATTTTGGAGTTGACTCGTTTGAGTATAAGCTTTTAAAGAGAGGTATTGTAGTCCATCATGGCAGCATGCCTGGTTTAATGTCTAGGCTTCTAATCGAAGTTATTAATGAACGTATAGTAAAGCTAGCATTAGCAACGTCTACATTATCTGAAGGGGTTAACTTGCCTTTTGAAACTGTAATTATCCCTACTATTATAAGAAGTGGAAAACCAATAGGGTTATCTGAATTTAAAAATCTTATAGGAAGGGCTGGGAGGCCTGGAGTAGGTACGGAAGGAAAAAGTTTAGTCATGCTGGAGAAGTTAGGTGGAGATTACAGTGCACAAAATGCCCGTAATAATTATAACGGTATTATAAATGAAATAACAAAACAAAATGAGATATCTAACGCTGAAGAAAGTGAGAGTCCGCTTGCTGAATTAATCAGATATCTTGTGAAAAAGTGGGCGGAATTAACTGGTTCAAATTCAGTAGAAGAGTTTTACAAATGGATAGAAGAAGTAAGTCCACTGAATATGGATTCTTCTGATATAGAAAAGGAAGAAGTGGTTATGTCATTAGATTCCTTAGACAGCATTTTACTTCCTTCAATTGTAGAATTCGAACAAATGGAGTTTGAAGAAGGCGATATTGTTAATAGGTTGAAAATTGAGGAACACCTCAAGAGTTTATGGGAGAAAACGTATGCTTATTACACTAATTCAGATATTGGTGTAATGAAAGAAGTTTTCTCTATCAGGGGCGGGACAATCTTTGAAAATATCTATCCAGATAAAGATTTAAGAAGACGTTTTTACCGTACTAGTTTATCTCCTGTGAATGCTAGTCAATTGTTACAAGAATATATGGAAATTAATGAGCACTTAAAGGTGGGTGCTGATTATGCTAAATGGACTAAAGAGGAGAAAATTTCCTATATTTCTAAAGCGATAGAGGTTATTACGAGTCTAAATAAGTTCAAAATTCAAGATGGCGTCGGAAAAGTGAAATCTACTGATATCCTTCATTGGTGGTTGAGTCCCAGTACAGCAAGTAAAAAGCCTAATAGTAAGCAGAAGTCAAAATGGATAAAATATATAAAAAGAAATTTTGAATATATATTTAATTGGGGACTAGGAAGTGTTATTTCTTTATCACTAGATGATGCGCATGGAAGTGAGCTAAAAGAAACTAAAATTGAGGAATGGCCTGAGACAGGGCTACCTTGGATTGTATTTTGGTTAAAAGAATTAATAGTCTGGGGAACATTGGACCCAGTAGCAGCATATTTATTAGCTCATGGAATAGACTCCACACGTTCAGATGCTGAAGAAAGAGCGAGTGAATATTATGAAAATAATTCAGATTTCGAGTCTACTGATGATATTTTAAATGCCTCCAAAATTAGGGCATGGGGAGAAGTCCATTCTCATAATAAAAAGAATAATCACTTAGGTTTAAAAACTAAAATAAATGCTGCTTTATCTGCGGACTTTAAAGGAACGAAGGTAAAAAAGTGGAGAGTACTACCTGTTCTTTCTAAAATGAATATAATTTGGATTGACCCAGCTGGCTATGAATTAGCAACATCATTAATTCCTGAAGGATGGAGCGAAAATTATATTAAGAAATATGATTTTGTATTGGATACCAGGGAAGCTGTCATAATTATTTCACCATATATTTAATTCTGGATAAGTTGTTTATGTACACAATTCACATTGAATTTTAATAGCCAAATTACTGTGAATGTGGTGGTTGGATGAGGAGTGGGCGATTACTGTGTAACTACCTAGCTAAACAGCCCCCTTTAACCCCCATGCTTTCACCGCATTCATAGCTTTTTATACTAATCGTGGCGGAATTGAGAGAAGCGAACGGCTAAAATCCTGTTTTAGTACTAAACTGATAATATTGAATTAATATGCGTGCTCAATTATAATAGGATGTAAGTCAATCGGTCAAAGTTCGAAAAGTGACCGTTATACTAAAGGAATGAAAAACGCAGCAAGTCCCAGTAGCTCAGCAGGATAGAGCAACGGCCTTCTAAGCCGTCGGTCGGGAGTTCGAATCTCTCCTGGGACGTCCAAAAAGCCTACTTTTTATCTTAAGATAAAAAAGTAGGCTTTTTGTTTTGTTCTCCTAAGAAGTACAAATGAACTCGATAGAAAAACTTTTTTAAAATCATCTCATCCTTAGAGCCTCAATGATGAAAGCGCATCCAAAGATTCTGTTTAGTCTAAATTATCTAAAAAATATTCAAAAAACGGTTGACTATGTATAAAAATGGGCGTAAGATAGTCCTCAAATATAAGTTTTCTAAAAATTTTAATTAGTTGAAAACGTTAGTTTTCTCTGTTATTTGAAAGTGGAAACCTGAGAATAACAGAGAGATGAAATAATGAATTAAAACGTTGAAGAGGATAAGTAATTTTGATAGTTTGGTATCAACAGAGAGTCGGGTTGCTGGAAGCCGACGTTACCAGATCAAAGTGAACTCACCTCAGAGTGTCATCCTGAATTGAGTAAGGGTGGCCGAGTGTTATTCCAACACACTCGTTATCAAAACGAATGTTTATACATTCATGAGGTAGTCTTCGTGACTACAAATGAGGGTGGTACCGCGTAAAGTACAAAAGACTTTTCGCCCCTTGACCTATCTTAATAAAGTGGGTCTTTGTCAGGGGTGGAGAGTCTTTTTTTCTTTTTATTAAGAAAACGAAAGGATGAGAAAAAGTGGGAGCCAATATGCAAACAAAAGAGCCAGCAAGCATTGGGAAACAAATGAATGGATCTGACATGTTGATTGAATCTCTAAGAAGAGAAAATGTTGACGTCATTTTCGGTTACCCAGGAGGAGCTGTCTTACCAATTTATGATAAGCTTTACGGCTCAGGAATGTTTCATGTACTTGCTCGTCATGAGCAGGGTGGGATTCACGCAGCCGAAGGGTATGCGAGAATTTCTGGTAAGCCTGGTGTTGTCATTGCTACAAGTGGACCTGGTGCTACAAACATTGTAACTGGTTTGGCAGATGCAATGATTGACTCACTTCCTTTAGTTGTATTTACGGGGCAAGTAGCGTCAAGTGTAATTGGTTCAGATGCGTTCCAAGAAGCCGACGTATTGGGAATTACAATGCCGATTACCAAGCACAGCTATCAAGTACGTAAAGTCAGTGATTTGCCAAGAATCATTAAAGAAGCATTTCACATTGCAACAACGGGAAGACCTGGTCCAGTATTAATTGATATCCCAAAAGACATGGCGCAAGGAGATGGCGAATTCAGCTATGAAGGTGAGGTTAACTTACCTGGCTATCAGCCTACATACACGCCAAACCAGCTGCAGGTTAAGAAATTAGCCGAAGCGGTAACAGCTGCTAAAAAGCCAGTTATTTTAGCAGGCGCGGGTGTATTGTTAAGTAAAGGTTCAGAAGAATTAAAAAATTATGCAGAACAGCAAAACATTCCTGTTGTGAACACGTTGCTAGGTTTAGGCTGTTTTCCGGCGGATCATCCGCTTCATTTAGGAATGGCCGGCATGCACGGCACGTACACAGCAAACATGGCGATTTATGAGAGTGATCTTCTCATCAGTATCGGAGCTCGCTTTGATGATCGTGTAACAGGCAATTTAAAGCACTTTGCACCAAATGCTAAAATTGCACACATTGATATCGATCCCGCTGAAATCGGTAAAAATGTACCAACGAAAATCCCAATCGTGGGAGACGCAAAAGAAGTGCTGTCACAGCTTCTTTTACAAGATGGCGAAACAGGAGATTATACGAAATGGCATGAGAAATTAGCTGGGTGGAAACAAGAATATCCTTTATGGTATGAGAACTCTTCAGAAGTGTTAAAGCCTCAAAAAGTGATTGAGCTACTGCATCAATATACGGATGGAGATGCCGTAGTGACAACAGACGTAGGTCAGCATCAAATGTGGGTTGCTCAATACTATACGTTCAACAATCCAGACCGATGGGTAACTTCGGGCGGTTTGGGAACAATGGGGTTTGGTTTACCTTCTGCCATTGGTGCACAGCTGGCAAATAAAGATAAAACAGTTGTAGCAGTTGTTGGAGATGGTGGCTTCCAGATGACGCTTCAAGAATTAGGTGTCATTCATGAGCTTAATCTACCTGTGAAAGTGGTTATATTAAACAATCATTCTCTTGGAATGGTTCGTCAGTGGCAAGAAATCTTCTATGAAGAGCGCTATTCTCATTCACTGATTCCGAATCAGCCAGACTTTATGAAACTAGCGGAAGCTTATGGTATTAAAGGGCTTCAAGCAACGACTGAAGAAGAGGCACACGCTGTATTAAAAGAAGCGATGGAGACGGATGGTCCAGTGTTAATGAACTTCTTCGTAGCACCAAAAGAAAATGTGTATCCGATGGTTGCTCCTGGAAAAGGACTTCATGAAATGGTGGGGGTGAAACCGTGAAGCGGATTATAACAGCAACAGTGTTAAATAGAGCAGGCGTATTAAATAGAGTAACAGGGTTGTTCACCAAAAGAAATTTCAATATTGAAAGTATTTCAGTAGGTCATACCGAATCAGAAGACGTATCGCGCATGACGTTTGTAGTAAACGTGGAAGACGATGGCGCTGCTGAACAAGTAATTAAGCAATTAAACAAGCAAATTGATGTCTTAAAAGTTCAGGACATTACTGAACAGGCCGTTGTTTCACGAGAGCTTGCTTTAATGAAAGTAGCTTCAACACCAGCGAGCCGAAATGAGCTGTATGCAGTTATTGAGCCATTTCGAGCAACCATTCTTGATGTTAGCCGAGATAGTTTAATCATCCAGGTAACAGGTGAATCAAGTAAAATCGAAGCGATGATTGATCTACTTCAGCCATACGGACTGAAAGAAGTAACGCGAACGGGTACCGTAGCTGTACCGCGCGGAACGCAAAAAGTAGCGGCAAAGTGGTCATCAATTATTTAACTAAGATATAAACCAAAAATTAACCTATAAAAATTAAAAACAAAGAGGAGAGATTTATTATGACAAAAGTATATTATAACGGTGACGCAAAGGATCAATTCTTACAAGGTAAAACAGTAGCAATCGTAGGATACGGTTCACAAGGTCACGCTCATGCACAAAACTTACGCGATAGTGGAGTAAACGTAGTTGTTGGTTTAAGAAAAGGTAAATCATGGGAGCAAGCTGAGCAGGATGGATTCACAGTTCTTTCAGTGAAAGAAGCTGTACAACAATCTGAAGTTGTGATGGTCTTATTACCAGATGAGCATCAACCAAAAGTATATAATGAAGAAATTTTACCAGGATTAAAGCCAGGAAAATCATTAGTTTTTGCACATGGCTTCAACATTCACTTCAACCAAATCGTTGCTCCTGAATTTGTAGATGTATTCTTAGTAGCTCCGAAGGGTCCAGGACATCTTGTGAGAAGAACATATGAAGAAGGTGCGGGTGTACCAGCTCTATTTGCTGTATTCCAAGACGTAACTGGTGAAGCAAAAGAAATTGCGTTAGCATACGCAAAAGCAATCGGATCAGCTCGTGCTGGTGTATTAGAAACAACATTTAAAGAAGAAACAGAGACTGATTTATTCGGTGAGCAAGCAGTTCTTTGCGGTGGCTTAACATCATTAGTAAAAGCAGGTTTTGAAACGCTTGTAGAAGCAGGCTATCAGCCAGAAGTTGCATACTTCGAGTGTTTACATGAATTAAAATTAATCGTTGACCTTATGTATGAAGGTGGATTAGCAGGAATGAGATATTCAATTTCTGATACTGCTCAATGGGGTGACTTCGTATCAGGGCCACGCGTTGTAGATGAGCGTTCAAAAGAACAAATGAAAAAAGTGCTTGAAGACATCCAAACAGGTAAATTTGCTAAAGGTTGGATCCTAGAAAACCAAGCAAATCGTCCAGAGTTTACAGCAATCAATAACAGCGAAAATGAGCATTTAATTGAAAAAGTTGGTGCGCAGCTACGTGAAATGATGCCATTTGTAAAAAAACAAAAGAAAGAAGCGGTGGTCGCTAGTGCAAAAAATTAACCTATTTGACACGACGCTACGAGACGGGGAACAATCACCTGGAGTTAATCTAAACCTACAAGAAAAGCTTGAGATTGCAAAACAGTTAGAGCGTTTAGGAATTGATGTAATCGAAGCAGGTTTCCCAGCTTCTTCAAAAGGCGATTTTCAATCGGTGAAGGAAATTGCGTCGACTGTCAAAGATTCTTCTGTAACAGGCCTTGCAAGGTCTGTTACACAGGACATTGACATCGCTTGGGAAGCCTTAAAAGACAGTGCTGAACCAAGGCTGCACGTATTTATTGCTACTTCTCCAATTCATTTGGAGCATAAGTTGAAAAAGACACCAGAGCAAGTGCTAGAAACAGCGGTTGAAATGGTGAAATACGCAGCGAAAAAGTTTCCGATTGTTCAATGGTCTGCCGAAGATGCATGCCGAAGCGAATTACCGTTTCTAGCACAAATTGTAGAAGCCGTCATTGATGCAGGGGCTAAGGTTGTTAATATTCCGGATACGGTTGGTTATACAACGCCGGCTCACTACGGATCTGTGTTTCAATATTTAAAAGAAAATGTTTCAAACATTGATAAAGTGTCATTGTCTGCTCATTGTCATGATGATTTAGGCTTAGCGGTAGCGAATTCACTTGCTGCAATTGAAGCAGGAGCAACACAAATTGAAGGGACAATCAACGGGATTGGTGAGCGTGCTGGAAATGCGGCTTTAGAAGAAGTTGCACTTGCCTTAAATATTCGCAAAGATTTCTATCAAGCGGAGTCAGGCCTGGTTTTACCAGAAATTAAGCGAACAAGCGATTTAATTAGCAAGCTAACGGGCATGACGATTGCACCAAATAAAGCAATTGTAGGTAAAAATGCTTTTGCTCACGAATCTGGTATTCACCAAGATGGTGTCTTAAAAAACCCATTAACATACGAAATTATTTCCCCAGAACTTGTTGGGGTGAAACAAAACCCGATTGTGCTTGGGAAGCATTCTGGAAGACATGCATTCCGTACACGCTTAGTAGAGCTAGGGTTTGTTCTAGAAGATGAGCAAGCGAACGTTCTATTTGAAAAATTTAAGGACTTAGCAGATAAAAAGAAAGACATCACAGATGATGATTTGTTTGCGCTAGTAGTGCACAAGCAGGTTAATCACGATGTTGAATACAAGCTAGAAGGACTTCAAGTACAGTATGGTATTAATAATATTCCAACTGCTACAATCACGCTTCAGCGTAAGAATGGAGACGTTGTTCAAGAAGCGGCGACGGGATCAGGGAGCGTTGAAGCAATTTACAATACGCTGGCACGTTGTTTAGAACAAGATGTAAAGCTATTAGATTATCGCCTACAGTCCATTAACGGTGGACCGGATGCGCTGGCAGAGGTATTTGTTAAAGTAGAAAGTGACGGTGTGGAAGTAAGTGGAAGAGGCGTAGCATTTGATGTACTAGAGTCATCGGCAAAGGCTTATATCAACGCAATTAATCGCTTATTCGCAGTTAAGCAGCACCGCGTTGAGCAAGAAGTGTAATACGTAGACAAGAAGGGAGAGACTATCATGACAAAAAAGGTAGCGGTGTTACCTGGAGACGGAGTTGGGAAAGAAGTTACAAAAGGTGCAATCGACGTCTTAAACGCCATCGGTCAACGCTTTAACCATCAGTTTGAATTTAGCTATGGGTTAATCGGAGGAGCTGCTATTGATACAGAAGGAGTACCACTTCCAGAAAGTACAGTAGCGGTTTGTAAAGAAGCGGATGCAGTATTGCTTGGGGCTGTAGGTGGTCCTAAGTGGGATGCCGTTCCTACACAGCTCCGTCCAGAGCGAGGCTTATTAGCAATTCGTAAAGAACTGGACCTTTATGCTAACTTGCGTCCAGTTACTTATTATGATAGTTTAGCAGATTCTTCTCCTTTGAAAAAAGAATATATTCAAGACGTTGATTTTATTATCGTACGTGAGCTAACAGGCGGCTTATATTTTGGAAAACCAAGTGAGCGCCGCACAAATGGGAGTGAAGAAGTCGTTGTAGATACGCTTTATTACAAGCGTGAAGAAATTGAGCGTATCATTCGCCAAGCATTTGAAACAGCAAAAGTTCGTCGTCAAAAGGTTACGTCTGTTGACAAAGCGAACGTATTGGAGTCAAGTCGTTTATGGCGTGAGATTGCTGAAGAAGTATCAAAAGATTATCCCGAAATTGAGCTTGAACATATGCTAGTGGATTCAGCAGCGATGCAGCTTATTCGTAATCCAAAGCACTTTGACGTAGTCGTTACTGAGAACATGTTCGGAGATATTTTAAGTGATGAAGCTTCGATGCTAGCTGGATCTTTAGGGATGTTACCATCTGCTAGTTTGACGTTAAACGGACCTTCTCTTTATGAACCTGTTCATGGCTCTGCACCAGATATTGCAGGCCAAAATAAAGCTAATCCAATCGCAGCTATTTTATCAGCAGCGATGATGTTAAGACATTCATTTGGTCTTGAAGAAGAAGCGAAAGCAGTGGAACAAGCGGTAGAACACGTATTAAATGCTGGTCATCGTACAGCAGATTTAGCGAACGGCTCACATTATTTGTCAACTGAAAAAATGGTAGAAGCAATTGTTGATACGATTGCTGACGATTCTGCAATTGTTAACATTATGACAGCTTATAGTTAATCATGCGTTTCTCACCTTTATGTGAGAAACGTTTTTCATAACTGGAAAGGAGGAGCAAGATGAAAGCAAAGAACATTATTGAGAAACTATGGGAACAACATGTAGTACGCCAAGAAGAGGGGAAGCCGGATTTATTATACATTGATCTTCATCTTATTCACGAAGTAACGTCACCTCAAGCATTTGAAGGCTTACGTGTTGCTGGGCGAAAAGTAAGGCAACCCAATTTGACGTTTGCAACGATGGATCACAACATTCCGACCGTTGACCGCTTCAACATCAAAGATCCAATTGCAAAAAAACAAGTTGATACGTTATCTGCAAACTGCGCTGAGTTCGACGTGAGGCTGTTAGACTTAACGAATGAAGAACAAGGAATCGTTCATATTATTGGACCGGAATTAGGTTTAACGCAGCCTGGTAAGACAATTGTATGTGGGGATAGTCATACATCTACCCACGGAGCGTTTGGTGCATTAGCATTTGGTATTGGTACGAGTGAAGTTGAGCACGTATTAGCTACTCAAACGCTTTGGCAAGCCAAGCCAAGAACGATTCAAGTAAAAGTGGATGGCCAAAAGAAGCCTGGTGTATTCGCAAAAGATATCGTACTAGCGATTATTCAGAAGTTTGGTGTGAACTTTGGAACAGGTTCTATCATCGAATTTACGGGAGATTGCATTAAGCAGCTTTCAATGGAAGAGCGGATGACCATTTGTAACATGTCCATCGAAGCAGGAGCAAAAGCAGGCTTAATCAGCCCTGATGAAGTAACTTTTTCTTATATTAAAGGAAGAGAATATGCACCAAAAGGTGAAAAGTTCACTGAAGCAGTTGAAAAGTGGAAAGCGTTAGCTTCGGATGAAGGCGCAGAATATGATCAAACGCTAGAAATTGATGCAAATGAAATCGAGCCTGTTGTGACATGGGGAACAAATCCTGCGATGAGTTCGTACATTAGTAAAACAGTTCCTACATTTGAATCATGTAACACGGATTCAGAACGCAAATCATTGGAAAGAGCGCTAGACTACATGGGGTTAACTCCGGGTATGGCAATTGAAGATATTCCAATTCAACACGTATTTATTGGTTCCTGTACGAACGCTCGCTTATCGGATCTACGTGATGCAGCTTCTTTTATAAAAGGAAAGAAAGTATCACCGAATGTGCGAGCAATGGTTGTACCAGGTTCTCAGAAAATTAAACGTATTGCTGAAGAAGAGGGGATTGCAAAAACGTTTGTTGAAGCTGGATTTGAATGGCGTGATTCAGGATGTAGCATGTGTTTAGGGATGAACTCGGATTTAGTTCCTCAAGGGGAACATTGTGCTTCCACGTCAAACCGTAACTTTGAAGGACGTCAAGGTAAAGGGGCGCGAACTCACCTTGTTAGTCCAGTGATGGCGGCGGCAGCAGCGGTATATGGTCACTTTGTAGACGTTCGTAAATTACAAGAAGAAGCTGTGAGATAAGGAGAGGTAACATGAATGCATTTACAGTTGAAACAGGGAAAGTAGCCGGGATGGACCGCTCTAATGTCGATACAGATCAAATTATTCCAAAGCAATTTTTAAAGCGCATTGAGCGTACTGGTTTTGGAAAATATTTATTTTTTGATTGGCGATACAATGAAGATGGAGTAACGCCAAATCCTAGCTTTGAGCTAAATGCGCCTGAAAATGAAGGAGCAACAATCTTAGTTGCAAATGAAAACTTCGGATGTGGTTCTTCACGTGAGCATGCACCGTGGGCATTGTTAGATTACGGCTTTAGAGCCATTGTGGCGCCATCTTTTGCAGATATCTTTAAACAAAATTGTCTAAAAAATGGAATTCTACCAATTGCATTACCAGTTGAAGATGTTGAGTATCTATTGAAGGAATCAAAAGCAGCTGATTATAACTGCACGATCGATTTACATCAGCAAACAATTTCAGACGAAGCTGGATTCAAACGAACGTTTGACATTAATAGCCATTGGAAATATATGCTTGTAAATGGGTTTGATGAAATTGGTTATACGTTATCGTTTGCTTCTGACATTGATCAGTATGAAAACAATACCGTTCGTTATTGAAAAAAGCTGGGCAAAGTTACCTCTTTGCTCGGCTCTTTTTTGCGTTCTATTAGACAACTTGCTAAACTGTATAGCAAAGAAATGTGAAGTGAGGAGAGAATATGACTGAGAAAAAGCGAGATAATGTAATTGCGTTTCCTCATTTGCAAGAGCGTTTAGTAGAAAAAGCGAAAGAATATCTACAGAATAAACGCTTTAATGAGGCTCTGCATTTATTTAAGCAAGCATACGAAATAGGCCAAGAGCACCGAGACGTATTGTTCGGGCTAGCTGTATGTTATTTAGAACTAGGAGAGGTTGAAACAGCTAAAACGCTTTGTAAAAAGATGTTGCATGAAGACATAGGACATTACTATGATAATCTACAAATGCTTTTAATGATTCTTATCCAGCTTGGTGAGTATAAAGAAGGCTATGAAACCTTGCAGGCTGTTATAGAAGAACATGATGTACCCGCTGAGGATCAAGAGCAAATTAATCAGCTCTTAGCGTTTTGCTTATCGAGAATGAATCAAGAAAAGGACATAGAAGGACAAACAGAGCAGGAGCAGCTTACGCGTTTAAAAGATTTCTTAAATGAGACGGTCGTTTCAAATCAGATTGATCATTTACACACGCTCCTTCTTCATCGAATGAATCAGTATAGCTTCTTCTTACAAGAGCTATTCACAAATGAATCCGTTCATCCCATTGTGAAAACCGAGGCTCTTAAAATATTAATGAAGGAACAGGTTAACCATGACTTTCATATCAACAAATTTCAGCGTGAAAAAAAAATTAATCCGCTCACTTTACAGCAAATAATACCATCTCCGTTAGCCATTCATGTTGAGAAATCCCTGAGGGAAAAGTTGGAACACGAAAATCCCACTATGCTCCAAGCAAGCTTAGAGATTTGGAATCGTTATTTATATGTTTTATTTCCATTCAGTCCGGTTAATGAACATGTAGGTATCTGGGTGGAGGCGTTATACGCACTCGCAACTGAATTATATGGTGAAGAGGTTGACGCTGAGCAAATCGCACTGATGCATAACTTCTCTGCTGAGGATTTGAAACAAGCTATTAAACACCTAAAGGAAATTGAAGAAATTTCTTTGATATAAAATGAGGTGTTTTGTTGAAACGTCATTGTTGTATGTTATAATATAATGGTTGTAAAATGCACTTAAACAAGTATAGTAGAATTTCATCTTTACATCACGTTCCTACTTACTTTAAAGTAATAGGGAGTTCGATAGATAATGAAGGAAACATTGATCTCATTATCAGAGTGAAAATCACTACTTAAAATGATTTTGGAGGGAAATATACATGTCTGCAAAATGGGAAAAACAAGAAGGTAATCAAGGCGTTTTAACAGTAGAAGTTGAAGCTGCTGAATTCGATAAAGCCTTAGATAAAGCATTCACAAAAGTTGTTAAACAAGTAAACGTACCAGGTTTCCGTAAAGGGAAAATGCCACGTCCACTATTTGAAAAACGCTTTGGTGTAGAATCTTTATACCAAGATGCACTAGATATCTTATTACCAGAAGCTTACAGCAATGCTGTTGCTGAAGCTGGTATCGAGCCAGTAGATCGTCCGGAAATCGATGTTGAAACAATCGAAAAAGGACAAGACTTAGTTTTCACTGCTAAAGTAACAGTTAAGCCTGAAGTGAAATTAGGCGAATACAAAAACTTAGAAGTTGAAAAATTAGACACAACAGTAACTGACGAAGACGTTGAAGCTGAATTAAAATCTCTTCAAGAGCGTCAAGCTGAGCTAGTAGTAAAAGAAGAAGGCGCTATTGCTGAAGGCGATACTGCTGTAATCGACTTTGAAGGATTCGTTGATGGAGAAGCATTCGAAGGCGGAAAAGGTGAGAACTATTCATTAGAAATTGGTTCTAACACATTTATCCCAGGCTTTGAAGAGCAATTAGTAGGTTTAGAAGTTGGCGCTGAAAAAGACGTTGAAGTAACGTTCCCAGAAGAGTACCATGCTGAAGAGCTTGCTGGTAAAAAAGCAACTTTCAAAGTGAAAGTACACGAAATCAAAGCAAAAGAATTACCAGCATTAGACGATGAATTTGCTAAAGATGTAGACGAAGAAGTAGAAACTTTAGAAGCATTAAAAGCGAAAACAAAAGAAAACTTACAAACTGCAAAAACAAACGAAGCTGAATCAGCTCTACGTGATGCATTAGTAGAAAAAGCTGCTGAAAATGCAGAAGTAGAAATTCCAGAAGCAATGTATGCAACTGAAATGGATCGTATGATGCAAGAATTCGAGCAACGTTTACAAATGCAAGGTTTAAACCTTGAGCTATACTTCCAGTTCTCTGGTCAAGATGAAAAAGCTTTACGTGACCAAATGCGTCCAGACGCTGAAAAACGCGTGAAGATTAACTTAACGTTAGAAGCTATTTCTCAAGCTGAAAATCTTGAAGTAACTGACGAAGAAGTAGAAAAAGAATTAGAGAGCATGGCAGGAATGTACAACATGCCTGTCGAAGAAATTAAGAAAGTGCTTGGCAGTCTTGAAACAGTTAAATCTGACATGAAGATTCGCAAAGCTATAGAATTTCTTGTAGAAAACAGCAAAGCTGTAGCATAATAATAGTAAAGAACAAGGCGCGACTTGATCGTGCCTTGTTTTATAACCTTCAAAAGTTTTTTCATACCATAACGACACGCCAGCACGCTGTTTTGTTCAATTGTCAAAAATCCGTAGTTATGAAATTGGCTTAATAAGCTGACAATACATAATAGCCAATCGATGCTTTTCGCTCATCAAGTGTTTATACATAAAACGTTTTAGTATCTATTCCGAAAAATGTATGATAAAATGCAATACAAATCTTTTCATACATGGGAAACTCGGTATGATAAAAGGTCATGCTTTTACTAAGAAGAGGAAGAGCAGTTGGCAAATAACTCGGATTAAGTGAGCTTCCAGCACTTTAGTCATTACTATAAGGGGTGAAAATTATGTTTAAATTTAACGATGAAAAAGGGCAACTAAAATGTTCGTTTTGTGGTAAAACACAAGAACAAGTTCGTAAATTAGTTGCTGGTCCAGGTGTTTACATATGTGATGAATGTATCGAGCTTTGCACTGAGATTGTTGAAGAAGAGCTTGGAACAGAAGAAGAAGTAGAATTTAAAGATGTGCCAAAGCCAAAAGAAATCTGTGAAATTCTAGATGAGTATGTAATTGGCCAAGATGAAGCGAAAAAATCTTTGGCTGTAGCTGTTTATAATCATTATAAACGCATTAACTCAAACAGTAAGATTGATGACGTTGAATTAGCTAAAAGTAACATTTCTTTAATTGGTCCAACAGGTAGTGGTAAAACATTACTTGCTCAAACGTTAGCTCGTATTTTAAATGTGCCGTTTGCTATTGCTGATGCAACGTCGCTAACAGAAGCTGGTTACGTTGGTGAGGATGTTGAGAACATCTTATTGAAGTTAATTCAAGCCGCTGATTATGATGTAGAAAAAGCAGAAAAAGGCATTATCTATATCGATGAAATTGATAAGGTAGCAAGAAAGTCTGAAAACCCATCAATTACGCGTGACGTATCTGGTGAAGGTGTTCAGCAAGCATTGCTTAAAATTCTTGAAGGCACTGTAGCAAGCGTTCCTCCACAAGGTGGACGTAAGCATCCGCATCAAGAATTCATTCAAATTGACACAACAAATATCTTATTCATTTGTGGTGGAGCATTTGATGGTATTGAACCAATTATCAAGCGTCGTTTAGGTAAGAAAGTAATTGGGTTCGGTTCAGAAACAAAACAAGCAGATCTTAACGATAAAGAGTTATTATCAAAAGTTCTGCCAGAAGACTTATTAAAGTTTGGCTTAATTCCTGAGTTTATCGGTCGTCTACCTGTTACGGCTAGTCTTGTACCGTTAGATGAAGGAGCGCTTGTTGAGATTTTAACAAAGCCAAAAAATGCGCTAGTAAAACAATATCAAAAGCTTCTTGAGCTAGATAATGTTGAGCTAGAGTTTGAAGATGAAGCACTTGTTGAAATTGCTCGTAAAGCAATTGAACGTAAAACAGGTGCACGTGGTCTACGTTCAATCATTGAAGGTATTATGCTAGAAGTGATGTATGATTTACCGTCTCGTGAAGACATTGTTAAATGTATTATCACTGGAGAAACGGTTCGTGATCAAGTAGCACCTAAGTTTATTTTAGAAGATGGTTCAACGGTTGAACAAGGAAGTAAAACATCTGCTTAATAAATAAGAAGACAGAGCGTTAGTTTTTAACGTTCTGTCTTTTTTTATTTTATGAAGAATTTTATGCTAAATTTGTTTATTCCACCTGTTGCAAGGAGATAATAACAAATAATTATCTTAACAATTGTTGCAGGAGGTTACTTATGAATTGGACGAATATTGCCTTAATGGTTCAGCTATTCTTTGGTATCATTATTGGCTTGTACTTTTGGAATTTATTGCGCAATCAGCGCACACAAAAAGTATCAATTGATCGGGAATCAAAAAAAGAAATGGATCAATTGCGAAAGATGCGTGCCATTTCACTAACTGAACCATTAGCAGAAAGAGTTAGACCGTCAAGTTTTCATGATATTGTGGGACAAGAAGACGGCATTCGTGCTTTAAAAGCCGCGCTATGTGGCCCAAACCCACAGCACGTTATCGTATATGGACCTCCAGGCGTAGGGAAAACGGCAGCAGCTCGTCTTGTACTAGAAGAAGCAAAAAAAAATCAAAAGTCTCCTTTCAAAAAAGGATCAGTATTTGTAGAACTTGATGCGACGACAGCTCGTTTTGATGAACGAGGGATTGCTGATCCTCTTATCGGATCTGTACATGACCCTATCTATCAAGGAGCGGGGGCTATGGGACAAGCTGGAATTCCTCAGCCAAAGCAAGGTGCTGTAACGGATGCTCACGGAGGAATTTTATTCATTGATGAAATTGGTGAACTACACCCTATTCAAATGAACAAATTACTAAAGGTATTAGAAGACAGAAAAGTATTTATGGAAAGTGCGTATTATAGCGAAGAAAATGCACAAATTCCGACTCATATTCACGATATTTTTCAAAATGGACTCCCTGCTGATTTTCGTTTAATTGGGGCAACAACGAGAACACCGAGTGAAATTCCGCCAGCCATTCGCTCACGCTGTGTTGAAGTGTTTTTTCGCGAGCTTGATCAAGATGAAATCATTAGCGTTGCGAAAAAAGCCGCTCAAAAAGTACAAATGGAAGTAACAGATAAAGGGCTGTCTATGTTGTCTACATATGCTCGCAATGGGCGAGAAACAGTTAATATGATGCAAATTGCAGCTGGATTGGCAATTTCAGAAGATCGTAAAGACATAAAGAATGAAGATATTGAATGGATTATTCATTCAAGTCAGCTAACTCCACGTCACGAGCCGAAGATTCCAGAACAAGAACAAGTAGGATTAATTAATGGATTAGCTGTATATGGACCTAATTCAGGTGCGTTATTAGAAATTGAAGTAAAAGCAATGAAAGCAAAAGAAAAAGGAAATATTACCATTACGGGGATAGTAGAAGAAGAAAACATCAATGGGCAAGGAAAATCCGTACGAAGAAAAAGTATGGCCAGAAGTTCAATTGAAAATGTCATTACTGTGCTGCGCTCCATGGCTGTGCCTGCCGATGAATATGATATTCATGTGAACTTTCCAGGAGGAGTGCCAATTGATGGACCTTCCGCAGGAATTGCGATGGCAACAGGCATTTATTCTGCTATCTATGAAGTGCCGATCAAACATACAGTTGCAATGACTGGAGAGATTGGACTGCATGGAAATGTTAAGCCAATCGGGGGCGTCATTCCTAAAATTAAAGCGGCAAAGCAGGCAGGGGTAACTCATGTAATCGTTCCGAAGGATAATATGAATGGAATGGTGGAACAGATTCGAGGAATTGACATTTTACCAGTGACTCAACTAGCAGATGTTTTAAAATATGCACTCTTACCAATACAAGATCACGTTGCTCACCTATCAAAAGAAGCCGGGGTGCCAAAGCGCGAATTCATGTAATATTAGCGACATTTAGTTGGAAAATTTTTTCATATGAATATCATCTGCCTTTTTCGCGTATAAAATCTTTATACACGCTTTACGAAAAAGGCTTTTTCTATGTGAAAAAGATATTTACTTCGCTTTGCATTGCAAAGACTTCACATGGTACAATTAATAATTACTATTATTAGACATGCCAAGTTAAATAGGATAAAATTGAAGCAGAATTTATCCCTTACATACTATGGAATAAACGGGCATTGGAGGTGTTCATTGAATGACGAAAAATGAAACAATTCGCATTCCACTTTTACCTTTACGTGGGTTGATTGTCTATCCAACTATGGTATTGCATTTAGATGTTGGAAGAGATAAATCCGTGCAGGCTTTAGAAAAAGCAATGATGGACGACCACTTGGTGTGCTTAGTTTCTCAAAAGGAAATGGGCATCGATGAACCAGCGGTTGATGACTTATATAAAATGGGTACTTTAGCAAAGATTAAGCAAATGTTAAAGTTGCCAAATGGCACGATGAGAGTATTAGTTGAAGGATTAAACCGTATTGAAGTCAAGGAAATAATTGAAGAAGAAGATTGCTTCCTGGCTGATGTAATGAAATACAATGAAGAACATGAAACAGATGTGGAAGACAAAGCGCTAATGCGCACGCTTTTAGATTACTTTGAACAATACATAAAGCTATCTAAAAAGGTATCCGTTGAGACGTTTTCAACCGTAACAGACATTGAGGAACCGGGACGGTTAGCCGATATTATTGCTTCGCATTTGCCGATTAAAATTCAATTGAAGCAAGAAGTTCTTGAAACTGAAGATGTAAAAGAGCGCTTGAACATGCTCATTTCTTACATTCAAGATGAACAAGAAGTGCTACAACTTGAAAAGAAAATTGGACAACGTGTGAAAAAGTCGATGGAGCGTACTCAAAAAGAATACTATCTTCGTGAGCAAATGAAGGCTATTCAAAAAGAGCTAGGCGATAAAGAGGGTAAAGGCGGAGAAGTTGCTACACTTCGAGAAAAGATTGAAGAAAGTGGTATGCCTGAGCGCGTGATGATGACTGCGTTAAAAGAACTAGATCGCTATGAAAAAATTCCCGCTACTTCTGCAGAAAGCTCGGTTATTCGTAACTATATCGATTGGCTACTTGCTTTGCCATGGACAAAGGAAACTGAAGATCGTTTAGATATTCACCGCGCAGATAAAATTCTAAATGAAGAGCACTACGGTCTTGAAAAAGTAAAAGAACGTGTGCTTGAATACTTAGCTGTTCAGAAATTAACGAACTCATTAAAGGGACCAATTCTTTGTTTAGCTGGACCTCCAGGAGTAGGTAAAACGTCTCTAGCACGTTCTATTGCGACGGCGTTAAATCGGAATTTTGTCCGTGTATCGCTCGGTGGCGTGCGTGATGAATCTGAAATTCGAGGCCATCGCCGTACGTATGTAGGCGCGATGCCTGGACGTATTATTCAAGGAATGAAAAAAGCTGGTACAGTCAACCCTGTCTTTTTATTAGATGAGATTGATAAAATGTCTAATGACTTCCGTGGAGACCCATCTTCTGCTATGCTTGAAGTCTTGGATCCGGAGCAAAACCATAATTTTAGCGATCACTATATTGAAGAAACGTATGACTTATCAAAAGTGATGTTTGTAGCTACTGCTAATAATTTAGCGACGATTCCAGGACCTTTACGCGACAGAATGGAAATCATTAATATTGCTGGCTATACAGAACTTGAAAAACTTGAAATTGCTAAGCGTCATTTAGCAGTGAGACAGTTAGAAAACCATGGTCTGAAAAAAGCTGACCTTCAAATTCGAGAAGATGCTCTAGTAGCAATCATTCGTCTTTATACGAGAGAAGCGGGCGTTCGTAACCTCGAGCGTGAAATTGCATCTATTTGTCGTAAAGCTGCTCGCATTATCGTATCTGGAGATAAAAAGCGCGTAGTCGTAACTGAAAAGAACTTAGAAGAATTTTTAGGAAAAGCAAGGTTTCGCTATGGGCAAGCTGAATCTGAAAACCAAGTTGGTGTTGCAACAGGGTTAGCTTACACAACTGTGGGAGGAGATACGCTTGCAATTGAAGTTAGTCTATCTCCTGGAAAAGGTCGCCTTGTACTAACAGGGAAACTTGGTGATGTGATGAAAGAGTCTGCTCAAGCAGCTTTTAGTTACATTCGTTCAAAAGCGGAAGAGCTAGGAATTGATGAAAAGTTCCATGAGAAATATGACATTCATATTCATGTGCCAGAAGGAGCAGTACCAAAAGATGGACCTTCGGCAGGAATTACAATTGCAACAGCTTTAACTTCAGCTTTAACAGGTAGACCGGTAAGAAGAGAGGTAGGAATGACGGGTGAGATTACGCTTAGAGGTCGCGTCTTACCAATCGGTGGATTAAAAGAAAAATCATTAAGTGCACATCGTGCTGGACTTACAAAAATCTTAATCCCTCAAGACAACGAGCGTGATATTGAAGATATTCCAGATAGTGTACAAGAACAGTTGGACATCGTACTTGTATCTCATTTAGATCAAGTATTGGAACATGCATTAGTAGGAGAGGTAAAATGAAAGTAACCCAAGCGGAAATTGTTATCAGCGCAGTAAAGCCTGATCAATATCCAAAAGAAAACTTGCCAGAATTTGCTTTGGCTGGTCGATCAAATGTAGGAAAATCATCATTTATTAATAAAATGCTTAACCGTAAAAACTTAGCACGTACATCGTCAAAGCCTGGAAAAACACAAACGTTAAATTTTTATTTAATCAATGAAATGATGCATTTTGTTGATGTTCCAGGCTACGGGTTTGCTAAAGTGTCTAAGACAGAGCGTGAAGCATGGGGCAAGATGATTGAAACATATTTAACGGATCGCGATCAGCTAAAAGCGGTGTTATTAATTATTGATTTACGTCACGCGCCGTCTAAAGATGATGTCATGATGTACAATTTCTTAAAGCATTACGAAATTCCTGTAATGGTTATTGCCACAAAAGCGGATAAAATTCCGAAAGGTAAATGGCAAAAGCACTTAAAAGTTGTACGTGATACGTTAGAGCTAGAAGCCGAAGATGAACTCATTCTATTTTCATCTGAAACTGGTCAAGGAAAAGATCAGTCGTGGAGATCACTTCAATACCGCATGAATAATTAACAAAAAAAGGTTGAAACGAAAAGCGCTCGCTTTTCGTTTCAACCTTTTTTACATATATTACTTACGTTTGAAAAATAATAAATATAAGCCAATGAGTAGGAATAGAATAGGCCAAAAGGTAGCTAGGTAATTCACACCGTTTTCAACCGCTGGGGCAAACTGATTTAAATTATTTGAAAACATCATAAACAGCGCAATGAGTAATAAAAGAATACCTTGAAATAGGCCGGTTTTACTCTTTTTCGCACTCAGTAAAAAGCTCAGTGCAATCATTAAAATGACCATGCTAGTATGTTGAGGCCAGAACGGCAGCCAGTCACTTACATAAAAATGACCGCCTAATGTAATTAATATGTAGCTTGCTAGTACGTTAGAATAGTCTTGCGAAATGCGACATTGTGCCCCAAGCGCAACTCCGACTAAAACGAGCAGGAGAGGCCAGGTGTATAAGTGTTCTGCGATTTTTAAGTTAAGCTCGTCTACTAGAAAAAAGATTCCAAATCCAACTAATAAAACTCCGAAAAAAATTGACTGTTTCTTCATCGTAACCTCCTGGTGTGATTAAACAGGAAAAGTGATAAATCACTGCTTTTTTGATACAATTTGTTATGGATAATCGTTAATATCTTAACACATGTTTTCAAAGACTGTTCACATTTTTTTTAAGAACGAGTAGGGAAACATGTTATAATAGAGATAGATAAAAGGACAGTAATTTAATTTTTTATTGAAGGGGGTATGTACAAGTGCATATTATAGCAGTCGGCTTAAATTATCGAACAGCCCCTGTTGAAATAAGGGAAAAGCTTAGCTTTAAAGAACAAGAGTTAGGCTCTGCAATGAAAGCTTTAAGTAGTCAAAAGAGTATCTTAGAAAACATTATTGTGTCAACATGTAATCGTACGGAGATCTATGCAGTAGTGGATCAGTTACACACAGGGCGTTACTATGTAAAAGCCTTTTTGGCAGAGTGGTTTGAACTAGATAAAGACGAGTTTTCACCTTTTTTAACAATTGCTGAAAACGATGGTGCTATTGAGCATTTGTATCGAGTAAGCTGTGGGTTAGACTCAATGGTTGTAGGTGAAACACAGATTCTTGGACAGGTACGTTCAAGCTTTTTACTTGCTCAACAAAATCAAACAATTGGAACGGTATTTAATCAATTGTTTAAGCAAGCTATTACACTAGCCAAGCGTGCGCACAGCGAGACAGAGATTGGAGCCAATGCTGTTTCAGTGAGTTACGCTGCGGTTGAGTTAGCGAAAAAAATTTTTGGTGATCTGTCATCGAAGCATGTGCTTATTCTAGGTGCAGGTAAAATGGGCGAGCTTGCTTTGCAGAACTTATACGGCAGCGGTGCTCAAAAAGTAACGGTTGTAAATCGTACATTCGAAAAAGCAGAAGAACTTGCTAAGCGCTTTTCTGGTCAAGCGAAACAGCTAAACGAACTTCAATGTGCGTTAATTGAAGCTGATATTTTAATTAGCTCTACGGGAGCTAGTACGTTTGTCGTATCAAAAGATATGATGAAGCAAGTAGAGCGCATGCGCAAAGGACGACCTCTTTTTATGGTTGATATCGCGGTTCCGCGTGATTTGGATCCTGCACTTGCAGAGCTTGATAGCGTCTTTTTATATGATATTGATGACTTACAAGGGATTGTGGATGCGAATTTACAAGAACGCAAAAAGGCTGCTGAAACAATCGAGTTAATGATTGAAGCTGAAATTGTTGATTTTAAAATGTGGCTAGGTCGTCTTGGGGTTGTGCCTGTTATTTCAGCTCTTCGTGAGAAAGCACTAACTATTCAGGCTGATACGATGGCTAGTATTAATCGCAAGCTTCCGAATTTGTCTGAGCGTGAACGAAAAGTGCTGAACAAACATACGAAAAGCATCATAAATCAACTGCTGCGAGATCCGATTTTACATGCAAAAGAACTGGCTGGAGAGCAGCATGCTGAAGAGTCGTTAGAATTGTTCATGAAGATTTTTAATATTGAACAAGAAGTGGAAGCTCAAAAGCAAAAAGAATCTCATCATGAGCTACCCGTAACTCCTCAACAAGTAGCTTACCAGTCGTAAGTGAGGCTTTGATATGGTTGATATCTCATTGACCAGAATTTATGAATTAATTGTAATTTTATACGCGGTCAGTGTTTTGCTTTATTTCATTGACTTTGTACAGCATAACCGGAAGGCAAATAAAGTAGCCTTCTGGTTACTTTCTATTGTGTGGTTTTTACAAACAATCTTTTTGTTTTTACGAATGTGGGAAACCAGTAGAGTCCCAATCTTAACAATTTCAGAGGGCCTGTACTTCTATGCGTGGGTGCTCATTACGCTATCGTTAGTCATCAATCGTTTATTTAGAGTTGATTTTGTCGTGTTCTTTACGAATGCGATTGGCTTTTTAATCATGGCGATTCATACGTTTGCACCAATGGAAACACAAACGTCGGTTGAAGCAGAACGATTGGTATCAGAACTTTTAATTTTTCACATCACAATGGCTATTTTATCTTATGGAGCTTTTTCCATTTCTTTTGTTTTCTCAGCTTTGTACCTTGTACAGTATGATTTGCTGAAAAAGAAAAAATGGAACAAGCGACTGATGCGCATTGAGGATTTAACGAAGCTGGATTATCTGTCTTACGTACTGATCTTAATTGGTGTACCTCTATTGTTGCTTTCCTTGATGCTTGGGTTAATATGGGCGTATATTAAAGTAGTCGATTTTCACTGGTATGATACAAAGGTATTAGGTTCGTTCTTTATGCTCCTTGCATATAGCGCTTACTTGTATGTGCGTTTGAGAAGAGGAATTCAAGGTCGGGCAATAGCTATTTGGAACATCGCATTATTTTTAATTTTATTGATTAACTTTTTCTTATTTGGAAGTTTGTCAAACTTTCATTTTTGGGAGTCGTAAAACTAGGAGGACAACATGCGGAAAATTATTGTCGGCTCACGCCGAAGCAAGCTAGCATTAACACAGACAAAATGGGTTATCGAACAGTTGAAACAACAAGGTCTTCCTTTTGAGTTTGAGATTAAAGAAATTGTCACAAAAGGAGATAAAATCTTAGATGTAACGCTTTCTAAGGTAGGCGGAAAAGGCTTATTTGTAAAAGAAATTGAACAAGCAATATTGTCAAAAGAAATTGATATGGCCGTTCACAGCATGAAGGATATGCCGGCTGTTTTACCTGAAGGGTTAACAATTGGATGCATTCCGCTGCGTGAAGACCACAGAGATGTGCTCATTTCAAAGACCGGAAAAACGTTTGAAGAGCTACCAAGTGGAGCTGTCATTGGAACGAGTAGCCTCCGACGTGGTGCACAGCTTCTTGCAAAGCGTTCAGACATTGAAATTAAATGGATTCGAGGCAATATCGATACACGTTTAAACAAACTACAAACAGAAGAATATGACGCAATAATTCTAGCTGCAGCTGGTCTATCACGAATGGGTTGGTCTAAAGACACTGTGACGCAGTATTTAAACCCTAGCTTAAGTGTTCCAGCGGTTGGTCAAGGAGCTTTAGCGATTGAATGTCGTTCAGATGACAAGGAGCTACTTGAACTTCTACATATGCTAAACGATGAGGACACAAGCTTAGCAGTTCAAGCAGAGCGCGTGTTTCTAAAGCGCATGGAAGGCGGCTGTCAAGTTCCGATTGCAGGCTATGCTCACGTAGTAGAGAATAGGCATGTACAATTAACAGCGCTTGTTGCTTCTCCAGATGGTCAACAAATTTATCAAGAAACGCTTGCTGGTGCAAACCCCGTAGAAATTGGAGAGGAAGCTGCACGTCGTTTAACTGCCAACGGAGCTAAAGAATTAATTGATCGTGTAAAAGAGGAGCTGGACAGTTAATGAGTCAACAGGCTCCTCTTTTTTTAAAACGAGTGTTGATTACGCGCCAAGCGGAGCAAGCCAAAAGCTTTACTGCTGCAATACAAGCTGTAGGTGGTATTCCTTTAACGGTGCCTGTTTTATCTTTTGTACCAGCAGCTAATCGTACGTACATACAGAGAGTACTTGAACAGCTTCATACATATCAGTGGATTATCTTTACAAGTCAAAATGGAGTCGAGTTTTTCTTTCAGTGGCTTAATCTATTAAATATAAACAGTGGTTTAGCTAAATCCTGTAAGATCGCTGTTGTTGGAAAAAAAACAGGTGAAGCACTCAAAAAACGTGGGATAAAGCCAGACGTAACTCCTGAAGAGTACATAGCAGAGTCACTGCTAGAAGCACTCATGAAGGAGGCTAAACCTCATGAAAAAGTGCTTGTTGTTAGAGGGAATCTAGCACGTCCTATTCTTTTACAAGGACTTGATGAAAAAGGGTATAGCGTGACGGACCTGGTGATGTATGAAACGGTTCAAAATAAAGCATCCAGGACTGAGCTTCAGCACGCGGTTGAGAAAGCGGATATCATTACGTTTACAAGCTCATCTACCGTTAACTTCTTTGTTGATATGATGGATTCAAAACAAGATTGGCTATCGGTTATAAACGAAAAAGTGGTCGTGTGTATAGGACCTATTACCGCTCAAACTGCTGCCAAATATGAAATTGAGCACATCGTTCCAGAAGAGTATACAATTAATGGTATGATAGAGAAAATGGTAGATTATTTTAAAGGTAACAATTAAGGAGGATTTTCTCATGACATTATTACAATTCAATCGTCATCGTCGTCTAAGACGTTCAGATAGCATGCGTGCACTTGTTCGCGAAACGCACTTACAGCCGGAAGACTTTATTTATCCAATCTTTGTAATTGAAGGAAAAAATAAGCGCAATGCAGTTCAATCCATGCCAGGCGTAGATCAAGTATCGCTTGATTTATTAAGTAGAGAAATGCAGGAGCTTGTCGATTTGGGAATTCAGTCCGTTATTGTTTTTGGCGTGCCAGCTGAAAAAGATGCTGTTGGTTCGCAAGCTTATCATGATCATGGAATCGTTCAAAAAGCAATTCGTCAAATTAAAGAAGAGTTCCCTGAACTTGTCGTTATTGCAGACACTTGCTTATGTCAATATACCGATCATGGACATTGTGGCATTATTGAAGAAGGAAAAATCTTAAATGACCCAACGCTTGATTTGCTAGCAAGAACAGCGGTTAGTCAAGCAAGAGCTGGCGCTGATATCATTGCACCTTCTAACATGATGGATGGGTTCGTAGCGGCTATTCGTCATGGTTTAGACGAAGCAGGTTTCGAAGATATTCCTATTATGTCTTACGCTGTAAAATATGCGTCAGCTTTCTACGGTCCTTTCCGTGATGCAGCACATTCTTCTCCGCAATTTGGAGATCGTAAAACGTACCAAATGGACCCAGCCAATCGCTTAGAAGCTCTTCGTGAAGCGGAGTCTGACGTAGCCGAAGGTGCAGACTTCTTAATTGTAAAACCAGCGCTTTCTTACTTAGATATTATGCGTGATGTAAAAAATAACTTTAACCTACCTGTCGTGGCTTATAACGTAAGTGGAGAATACTCCATGATTAAAGCAGCTGCACAAAATGGATGGGTAAATGAAAAAGAGATTGTGCTAGAAAAGCTTACAAGTATGAAGCGTGCTGGAGCAGATTTAATCATTACGTATCATGCGAAAGATGCTGTTCGCTGGCTAAAAGATAACTAAAAGGAGTGTTTGTTCGATGAGAAGTTATGAAAAATCAAAAGCAGCCTTTCTTCAAGCAAAGCAACTAATGCCGGGCGGAGTAAATAGCCCAGTTCGTGCTTTTAAATCTGTAGATATGGATCCTATCTTTATGGAACGTGGAAAAGGAGCGAAAATCTACGATATTGATGGAAATGAATATGTAGATTACGTCCTATCTTGGGGGCCATTAATTCATGGTCACTCAAATGATCGTGTGGTAGAAGCAATTAAGAAAGTAACTGAGTCTGGAACAAGCTTTGGTGCTCCAACTTTAATTGAGAACGAATTAGCTAAAGTAGTAATCTCACGTGTACCTTCAATTGAAATTGTTCGTATGGTGAGTTCTGGAACGGAAGCAACGATGAGTGCTCTTCGCTTAGCTCGTGGCTATACGAATCGAAATAAAATCTTAAAATTTGAAGGATGCTATCACGGGCACGGCGATTCATTGTTAATTAAAGCTGGTTCGGGTGTTGCAACACTTGGTTTACCAGATAGCCCTGGTGTACCAGAAGGAATTGCTAAAAATACGATTACGGTTCCTTATAATGATTTAAAAAGCGTAAAGTATGCGTTTGAGCAGTTTGGTGAAGATATTGCGGGTGTTATTGTTGAGCCAGTAGCTGGTAATATGGGAGTAGTACCACCTCAGCTTGGATTTTTAGAAGGGCTTCGTGAAATTACATCTGACTATGGCTCACTGTTAATTTTTGATGAAGTGATGACAGGCTTCCGAGTAGCGTATAACTGTGCGCAAGGTTACTATAACGTAACGCCTGATTTAACTTGCTTAGGAAAAGTAATTGGTGGTGGCCTTCCGGTTGGTGCTTACGGTGGTAAAGCGGAGATTATGGAGCGAGTAGCACCGAGTGGTCCAATTTACCAAGCGGGTACGCTTTCTGGAAACCCACTTGCCATGACGGCAGGTTATGAGACGCTAACGCAGTTAACGCCACAGTCGTATGATGAATTTTCTAGAAAAGCAGATCGCCTTGAAGAAGGTCTAAAAGCAGCCGCGGCAAAATATGAAGTGCCTCATACAATTAATCGAGCTGGCTCTATGATTGGCTTGTTCTTCACAAACGAAGACGTAATTAACTATGAGACAGCGAAAACATCAAATCTTGAATACTTTAGCAAGTACTATCGTGAAATGGCGAATGAAGGAGTCTTTTTACCACCTTCTCAATTTGAAGGTATGTTTTTATCGACTTCTCATACGGATGCAGATATTGAATTTACAATCCAAGCTGCTGAAAAAGCCTTTGCTAAACTTCGTTCATAATCCAAAGAGCTTACGTGATAAACGTAAGCTTTTTTGCTTTTAAAGACATATTTTATTTTTCACTTTCATACATCTTTAATGACAACGCTATTTTGTAAGGTGTTGGAAGGGGGAGAGCAATTTGTCGCAGGATAATTTATCGGGTCTGCGTTTTTCAGTAGAAGAATCAGTATGGTTTCAAAAGGGACAGGAAGTGTCTCAGCTTTTATCAATCTCCTTAGAGCCTCAGGTCGCAATCCAAGAATATGATCAATATGTCTCCATTCGTGGAGCTTTATTGCTAACAGGTGAATATGAAACGTTAGAAGAGGAAGCACACTCTTTGCGCGAATATACAAACGAAAAGCACGTTGAATCAGTGCTTGTTAGAGAAGATGGTACAGCTGAACTATCACATGCCTTCCCTGTTGACATTACGATTCCTAAAAATCGTATTCAGAATATGGAAGATGTTTATGTATCAATTGATTTATTTGATTATGAGTTACCGGAATCGGATTGCCTACAGCTAATGGCGGATTTATCGATTACGGGTCTTTACGGTGAACAGCAAAGTCACGTAAGAGAAGAGGAAAAAGGTTGGGCAGAAATTGAAGAACCAGAAGCAGAATATGAAGAAGAGCTTGAAGCTTCCTACCGCAACACTGCTGTTGAAGAAGTAGAAGAAGAAAAAGAACTTGAAGTTCCTTACCGTAATACTTCTATTGAAGAAGAAGCAAAACATGAAGAAGAGCTTGAAGCTTCTTACCGCAACACTGCTGTTGAAGAAGTAGAAGAAAAAGAACTTGAAGTTCCTTACCGTAATACTTCTGTTGAAGAAGAAGCAAAACATGAAGAAGAGCTTGAAGCTTCTTATCGTAACGCTTCTGTTGAGGAAGAAGTGGACGTAAAGGAAGTTGAAAAAGAAGCTGAGGTGCAGAACTATTTTTCGTCCGTTTTCCGTAAAGAAGAACCAAAAGAAACGTTAGTAAAGTACGAAGAAGATGTGTATGAACCGTTTGAAGTAGAAGTGAAAAAAGAAGAAGCGGAAGAAGAACGCGAAGATAATGTAATTGAGCTGTTTCAAGCACGTGAAGATGCGTCCAGTTGGGGCGAAGAAGAAACGGAGATAGCACATTATGAAGAAAAAGAGCAGGAAGAAAATGAAATTGTAGTAGAGTTTCGAAAGGAAGAGGAATCGGCTTCAAACCGTGCGGAAAATGCGCTGTATTTAACAAAGCTATTTTCTCGTGAGGAAGAGAAACAAGCGACATGGCGCTTATGCATTGTCCAAAGTGGAGACTCGCTTGATACGATTGCTGAACGCTATGATACAAACGTACAGAGTCTTTTAAGAGTAAATGATTTAGAAGACGAGCAAGAGTTAGAAGAAGGAAGCATCCTAAACATTCCTATTAACTAAAATAGCAATAGAAAACAGTTTTGACTTCTGCTACGTCTTAACTGTTTTCTTTGTGTATAAATGAATGTTCAATGCATAGAAAGTAACAAGGAGGTGTGAGTATGAACTATCAGGAACCTGTTAATTATCATGAACTCCTAAAGCAGTATCAGCTTGAAATTGATTTTATCGAAGACTACGGGAAGGTAAAGAAAGTCTATACCAAAAGCGGAGTCTATGCCTTAAAAGAAGTAGAGGAAGCTGAAATTAGAAGTCATGATTTTATTAGAAGTCTTCAAAATCTTCAGCATAAAGGATGGATGGGGTTTGTCCCTATTTATCAATCCAGGCAAGGTTCGCCTGTGGTAACCCACCAAAACAAAGGTTATTATTTGATGCCTTGGCTTCCTAATACACCTTCTGACGAACGGGATGTAAGATATCATAAATTATTTCAAGAGTTAGCAAAGCTTCATGGTACTTCTTCAAAAGAAGTTGAAGTTAAAAAGAAAGATATTGAAACGCACTATACGGGATTAAAAACAACGTGGGAAGACCGTCAAAAAGAGCTTGAAGAGTATGTAATGGAATGTGAAAAAAAGGTGTATATGTCCCCTTTTGAACTTCATTTTTGTACCGTGTATTATGAAATGATGCGGGCTATGGAATTTGGGTTTAGTCGGTTAGATGAATGGAACACCGAAATGGAAGAAAAAGAAAAAATACGACTTGTGACGATTCATGGAAAGCTGTCGGCAAAGCATTTTTTATACGATGAACGCGGGAATGGCTTTTTTATTAATTTAGAGCAAGCGCGTGAGGCTTCACCGATTCATGATCTTGTCTCATTTTATTTGCGAACGCTACGCACATATCCATTAACGAGCTTAGATAGCTATGAATGGTTCGCAACATACGAGAAGCATTTTGCACTGAGAGAAGAGGAACGTTTACTTTTGCATTCATATCTTGCTTTTCCAGAACCTTTATATCAGTGCATCATGCAGTATCGTCACCAGCGGTATAAAACTGAGCTTGAACATATGCAATCGTTGATTCGAGCATACTGGCTAACAAAAAATATTGAACAGGTCAATATTAAAATCTTTGAAGTAGATCAACAGAAAAAAATAGCAGCAGAAGCGGCTGCTAATGAGACTGAGACA
>NZ_BCVD01000018.1 GCF_001591565.1 Priestia flexa NBRC 15715
ATTAATTATAATGCGGAGCTAAGCACAATATCACCTTGTGGTAATTTATTATTAGCACTAGGCTCCAAAGTAATTGCCATCGTATCCCACTTTTGTTTCCGCTGCTCTTCTGTCATTTTATAAATCACTGTTCCGTTTCCTTGTTCATCCGCTACAAACGCACCTGCAGAAACCGGCTTGTCATCTTTAATAAGCCAGACTTGATAGACTTCATCTTTTTGAAGTTGTTGAAGGCGACTTGCTTGAATGACCACGTTTGCTTTTCCATTGTCGTCTACAATAGAAGCTGTTACCTTTCCTTTTTCAGGTTTGTCGGCTGTAAAGTAACCGTTTGAATAGAAGTCGCAGTCTCAGAAAGTTCCGGAGACTCACTTACCTCCTGCTCACTGTCTGACTTTAACAGTAGATACCCATTTCCGACTAATGAGAAAAATAAGCTCGCTGCTAATAACGGCATCCACCTGCTAGTAGACCTTATCTTATTCTTCTGCTTAATTTCTTCTTTATGATGCGATAGTTCACTCACTCGTTCATCTTCATGAAATACATTTGCTAATACGCGTTCTTTCATACCTTTCTCCTTTAACTCATCTGAGTCCTTATTATATAATCGTAATAACGTATCTTTTTGGATCATTTTACTTACATCTTTTAAACGTACCTTTCTTTTTGCTAAAACCCAAGTATAAATAGGTTAAATGATACCTGAGCAGGAGGCTTTTTAGACGTGAGAAAAATTATTTTATTTGATGGTGTGTGCAACCTTTGTAACCACAGCGTTCAATTCATTATTAAGCACGATCAGCATGCTTTATTTTCATTTGCATCCCTACAATCAGAAGCTGCCGCTCATTTATTAGGGGAGTTTAACTTATCAAGAAATCAGCTTGATAGCGTCGTTTATATTGACGGCAATAAGCTTTACACTGAATCCACTGCTGCTTTAAAAATTGCTAACCATCTAAAAGCACCTTGGAAATTTGCTTCTATTTTCATTATCATTCCAAAACCTCTTCGCAACTTTTTTTATAAAATCATTGCTAAAAACCGCTATAAATGGTTTGGAAAACAGAGTGAGTGCATGATTCCAACACCAGATATGAAAAAGCGATTTATTGATTAATTCTTCGCAAAAAAAAGAACGTCATATTAGACGTTCTCTCTTTACACCTTAAATGCTTCCATTAGCCTTTGAATTGGTAGCGTCTACAGCTCGATGAATCATTTCTTTAAAACGATGCTGCTCCATCACTTTTAAACCCTCTGCTGTCGCACCTCCAGGCGTTGTTACCTGCTTCCTTACAGCTGATGGGTTTGCTGCATGTTTAATCAAATTAGCCGAACCTGACATCATCTGCACAACAAGCTTTTGGGCAAGTTCTTTAGACACTCCGTAGCTCATAGCTGAATCAATTAATGCTTCTGAGAAATAAGCGACAAACGCAGGAGCACTCCCTGTAATAGCGGTAAGATATCTCACTTCATCTTCTGTGCAAAGCTGAGAGGATCCTATGCTATTTAAAATAACTGTTAACGCTTGTTTATGACTTTCACTCAGTGAGCTTCCAACGGCATACAGCGATATTGACTCACCTATTGTAGCGGCTGTATTTGGCATGATCCAAGCAACCGCTGTATGAGCTGGCAACCTCTCTTCTAAATAACTAGGCCCAATTCCCGCTGCTACTGTAATGACAAACTGATTGGTTACAAGCTTAGAGAGTTTCTCAAGAACTTCGTCATGTACCTCAGGAGGCATTGCTAAAACAATAGTTGTAGCATTTTTAACTTCTGCTTCCCAATCTTGCGTCACGTCCACAACATACTTTTCTTTAAGCTCTGCTAAACGTTTTTTATCGCGTTGATTTGTCATCACGATACGTTCATTCATAGAAGCATTCGTATGAATTAACCCAGCCGCAATAGCTTCTGCCATTCGCCCTGCTCCAATAAATAATACCTTTTGATTTGTCATCTTAGTCGTCCCATTTATACGTCCAGAATTCTTCTCGTAGAAGCATTCTTTCAAGCTGCGGGTTGGATAACAAAGCATCAACCTCCACGCCGTCAAACATCGCTTCTGTTTGTGAACGGTGCGCCTTTAATGCCTCAATCTTCTTTGCTTTTACACTCGATACATCGATAACAACGTCGGGATTACCAATATGCTCGATGCGATCATGTGAGAAGGCATGACACCAAACGATCGGGCGCTCTTCTTTTGGCATTCTCTTTACCGCATGAAGCGTAGCTGCTCCAGTTGCGTTATGGTCAGGGTGAACCGCAAAGCCTGGATAGTGAGTAATGATATGAGTTGGCTTTACCTCTTGAATAATAGATTCAAGACGATCGGCAAAATCTTCAATATCTAAAAACTCCAATGTTTTATCACGTAAACCCATCATACGTAAGTCTTGAATATCAAGGACTTCAGCTAAATCCTGAAGTTCTTTTTTACGAATCTTAGGAAGCGTTTCTCTGTTAGCAAACAACGGTCTTCCCATATTTCGTCCCATTTCACCTAACGTAATGCAAGCATATGTAACCGGTGTTTCTTTTTGCCTTGCTAGCGTAATCACTCCAGCTGCTCCAAACGCTTCATCGTCTGGGTGTGGAAATACAATTAATAATCGTTCTTGCACAATAATTCTCCTTTCTTACTCAAACGGTTTTTCACTTAATTGAAACGCAACGGCTAGACGACCATCCGAATCATGGCCCGCTAATAGTAATCTGTTATGGTCATCAACTTCCCAATCTGTTAAGCCTTCCGCATAGATCCAGCCTAAATCAATTTGAAGTCCTACTCGATATGGCCCTTCACCTGTAATTTTGCCGCCTGATACGTTCACTTTCCCATTGCGGATAAATGCTCCTACGTTCATTGCCTTTGCATTTATATGAGACGCATATGCTCCATTTGTTGTTTCAAGATGAACATATATATCTTTATGAAAAAAAGTTTCTAATTTTGCTTGTACGCTTTCTTTATCAATTGGTTGCAACGTTTTTACTCCTTTCAAGCTTTCCTCTTTTTTATTTTACTAAAAATTACGTTTGAAGCATAATGTTTAGTTCTAGCCGGTTTATTTCTACTTCCCACAGTGATAAATTTCGCTCAAATTTTAGTTGAGGCCACTCGGTCAGATTAACCGCTTCAATATCCGTATCAATCTTTACAAGCTCTAGGCTCAATTCAGCTAATTCTTGGCCGCTCTTTAGTTTTTTCTTATATCGATTAAAAGTTACATCTAAATCGTCAACCTGTGCATAAATTCCTTCAATTGAACCATATTGTTGTATAAGAGGTAATGCAGCTTTTTCACCCACACCAGGAACACCTGGAATATTATCTGACTTATCACCTAACAAAGCTTTTACATCTACCCACTGAGTGGGAGATATGCCATATTCAGATTTAAAGTCCGTAGCTGTATACAAAACATCACCAATTTTTGGCTTCGCCACAATTTGCGATACATGCTCATTTAACAGCTGAAACAAATCGCGATCATTGCTGTAAATATATGCTGGAGACTGTTTTTGTTTTGTCCATTTTAACGAAAAGGCACCAATAACATCATCTGCTTCATATAGTTCAACTGAGAGCTGAGGAATTCCTACAGTTTGAAAGAAAGTACGCAGCGTTTCATACTGTTGAATTAATGATACTGGTAAATCATTTCTCGTTTCTTTATAAAAACTATATGCTTGTTTGCGTTTTGTCTCGTTACGCTTTACATCCCATGCGACAACGATGTGCGTTGGCTCATATTGCTTAATTAAATTATTCATCTTTTGAACAACTACACGCAGCGCATTTGTAAATAAACCTTTGCTATTGCGAGGTAAATCAGCTTCTTCTCGCCCATATGATGTAGCAAAGTAGCATCGGCTCAGCAAATTAAAGCCGTCAATTAATAATAATTTTTCGCTCAAACAAACACGTCCTTTTTACTTATTTAACAACGTTCCACATTGCTGGATTAGCTGGATTTTTTGAAAACATACTATAGCATTATGCTTGTTAATCGTCAATTTAACAGCCTAAGAGCTAGTTTTAGAAGACAACTTTTTGTAAATACATTATAAAGATGTTAAATTGTTGTTATACTTATGGTGTTTGACTTTCCGATTTATTGACTATGCTATAAAATAAAAACACAGATCACTTTGTATTGAAGGTGAAAATGATGATAAAATTGTTAAAAACAACGGCCGTTTTATTACTTATTACACTATTGCTTATTAGTGCTTATAACCATACGATGTCAAGTACGGTCGTCATAGTATGCAGTTCGCTTATTTTTTTCTTATTCGTGTTAAGTGACTTCTTTCTTGCGCAAAGATCGTGGGGATTAAAGGGATTGCAGCTATACATGTCCATTATGTTTTTCATTATTGCTATCTTTGAAATGCATCACGTAGTTAGCTCTTTATGTATACTTTCCATTATTGCCCTCCCACGGGTTATTGACGAAATTGCTTAAGTATTAAAACCAAGCTGTAATAGAATACAGCTTGGTTTTGTCGTCTACATATTTATTTTCGTAATTAAGCGCTCAGAAATTCTAAGCGCTTCAATCAATCCAAATTTTTGGACTAAACGAATAGCCTCTTTCATTTCTCTCTTCTTCACGACGTGGTGCTGAGTAATATTTAATAAAACCTGCATGACAACCAAATCTTTTAGCGTAAATATAAGATTCTTTTTCATGTCACGTTGAAAGAAATATTGTTCCGTCAACAGTCTCTCACTTAAAGTGATAATCTCAGCGTCTGATAAATGAAGTATTGCCCGAGCCTCACTCCGAGACCATAACCTCTTCGCTTCATCTCCATTTGCTATTTCTTTTACACTAGCCGAAGTAAAGCGCTTATTTCCAACAACTTTTTTCACTTTGGATGTAGCAGGCTCTACAGCTTTTTTAACCTCTACCTGACAATTAGTATGCTCAGCTCTTAGAGGCCGCTTATGCTTATACTTAATGCCATATTGATTATAGATAGGGAAATACGCATTAATGAGCATCGTTTTAAGCGCTTCGATCGTTTCTTTTGAACCTTCTATCTCCAACCAGCCAATAAACGCAATAGGCTGGTTTTCTTGAAAATCACCGCTTTTAAGATGTGCAAACACCCTTTGTTTTAATGAATTCATTGTACTACCAATATAGACAAGTTCCTTTTCCATATCAAAGAGAAAATATAGACCCTTTTTTGAGGAAAGGCTTTGTACCTGCTGAACTGGAACAAGAGACTTTATCACATCTAATTTTGCAAAATCAATTGTCAAGCTCACTGGTTATCAGTCCCTTTTTGAACTTTCTCATATACCTTTAAATGTTGATAGACAATATGTAAAATGTCTGATTTCACATCATATTTTTGTGCTAACCGTAGGAGGTACCCTTGAAGATGTTCCGCTTCAGTCATATACCCCTTCTCAATGTCTCGTTGCATGGATGATTTCATAGTATAAGTCATCGATTCCATTGTTTTCATATGCTGCTGTACAATTCCATCGCTAACCGGAGCACCTTCTCTTACCATGATTTCATACACTTCTTGAAGAAGAGATTGAATAAACGTTCTACCTCCTTCTACATCACGAATAGGCCCAATTGGTGAACGCATCAAGGTAGTAACTCCAGAAAGGGTTGTAATAAATAGATACTTATGCCACATCTCTTGTTCAATACAATCGCTTAGCACAAATGAAGTTTTTGTATAGCTAAATGCAGTTTCTAAGCGCTCGATTCGATTTGTTTTTTCACCATTAAATTCTCCATAAACGACTCGATGTGCAGGGCTTGTTTGAATAATCTCCCCATCTGCGTTCAATGTCGTTTCGATAAAACAAAGACCACCTATTACATTATCCTCTCCGAAAGCTCTTTGCAACGTAGACAGATGATCAATTCCATTTAACAGTGGAATGACAGTAGTATCACTTCCTACAAACGGTTTTACATCAGCTATTGCTTGATCCAGATGATATGCTTTTGTCGAAAATAAAACGCAGTCAAAGGGATGTACTCCCTCACTGGTTGCTGTGATTAACTTTGGATAAAATGAATAATCACCATGTATGCTTTTAATGACTAATCCACTTTTTTCAAGCTGTTTTTTTCTTTGACTTCGAACTAAAAATGTAACATCTTCTCCTTTTTCAGCAAGGCGCCCACCGAAATAGCCCCCTACTCCACCAGCTCCTAATACTAAAATTCGCATGAAAGCATCTCCCTTTCCCTCTATACACTTGCTATCTATTATTCTATTTTAGCATAATAGCGTTTTAAAATTGAGAATATTCATTTTATCTTTTCGCTTTTTCCAATTTATTTTCGTTTGTGATACCATTTATATAGTAGAGTAAGCATGCTTTTAATGTATTACCTAGATAGATATATACAAAAATGCAAACATAGTGTATGGTATATAATCATAAATCATAATCATTTCGATTTTATACAGGAGTTAGAAAAATGATAAACAAAACTGAAATTTATATCTTATCCGGCTTTTTAGGAAGCGGAAAAACATCATTGTTAAAAAATGCATTAAAGCAAGAAAAAGAAAACGGCCGTCAAATCGCCGTTATTATGAATGAACTTGGCAAAGTCTCTATCGACTCCGATGAAGTAGAAGAAGACACGCCGCTTAAAGAATTACTAAACGGATGCGTTTGCTGCACCATTCAAGGACAGTTTGAAACGCAGCTCCATTCGCTTCTACAAGAAAATAAGTTAGATGCCATTTACATTGAAACGACAGGTGTAGCACATCCAATTGAAGTACTAGACGCCTGCATGTCTCCCCTCTTTGCTAACGATGTCGTTGTAAAGTGTATCGTGACAACGGTAGACGTTCACAGATGGCAAGACAGAGGCAGCTTAAGTATTCAATTGCAAAAGCTACTCCAAGAACAAATTCGACATGCAGATGTCATACTATTGAACAAAGCTGACACATTATCTGAATCAGCTAAAGCAGCGCTACTGTATGAAGTTCAATCAATTAACCCACAAGCAGCTTGCGTATTCACAAGTTATTCTTCTATTCAGTTGAAACTTTTAACAAGTGCGAAGCTTTCAGAGAAACAAGCGCACCAGCAAGCTCATGTTGAAAAACAGTTACACTTAAAAACATTTGTTTATGAATTTAAAAATTCAGTTGACCTTGAAAAATTTGAAGATTGGCTATGTCATACGCCAGATACAATTTATCGAATGAAAGGTTATTTACGCTTTACTCACTCTACTGATACGTATTCATTTCAGTACTCGTATGGAATGCCTTTATATATGAAAGAGCTGTTGAAAATGCCAACTAATCTTGTCATCATCGGAGAAAATCTTCGTCATGAACAGTTAAAAAAAGAGCTTACAACTTTAGATCAAGTCTAAACACAAAACTCCCGCCAAAGCGGGAGTTTTTTTATCGTACGGGGATTACTACCCCTTACTATCCATTTTGGACTCTCCTGAGAATTTCATAAGCATGGTTACCTGCTAAAACGGTTAATTCTTCAAACTTTTCATCTCTTTTTAAATCCAGCTCAATAATTTCTGTAGCAAGTTTTATAACTTGTTTCTTTATCACTTCGTTGTCGCTCATCTTTTTTATTCCTTTCTTAGTAACTTTTTCTGTTCTATTTTATAAGAATCATTTCCTAATTTCATCATCTTTGTTATTTTTCCTCACATTTATCTAAAAAATATCACATAATTATGTTAGAATATATAACATGTTATAACTTTTTTGTATTTTTTTCCTTTATAATAAGGATATAACATAATTATCATACACTCAGGGGTGAGGGAGATTGTCCACAAATGAAGCATCTTATCGTGACAAAAAGGTTATGTCAATTGGCATCGTGAAGGAATTGACGGGACTATCTGAAAGACAGATTCGCTATTACGAAAAGCGCAGCTTATTGTTTCCAGAGCGTACAAATACAGGAATTCGAAAGTATTCCTTTTCAGACGTAGAACGGTTAATGGAAATCGCAGATCGCATTGAAGAAGGGGTACAAACAAGCGAAATTCGAACTGAGCTAGCAAAAAAAGATGAAGAACGAAAAATGAAAGAAGTTAAAAATCAAATGCTACGTGGGCAGTTAAACGCTCACTTTCAACGCAAGCTATAATATACATACGGTGGTGTTCATTCCTAATACTACCGTCTCCTTTCATTTTTCTCACAAAAAAAGTTCAACATCCAGCATACAGATGTTGAACTTTATATTACAAACCTACCGAACGGCTCTTGCGAATCTTGGGTTGATGAGCGACCATGAACTTTGTTTTTGATAATGCAAAGATAACCGATCCGCCCCAAATAAATAAAAAGGCAATCATATGAACACTAGAGAATGCTTCATGATAAACAAAAACACCTAAAAGTAAGGTCATCGTCGGTGCAATATACTGTAAAAATCCAACCATAGATAGAGGGATTAAAGGTGCACCTTTTGCAAAATATAAAAGCGGCATGGCCGTCGCAACGCCTCCTCCAATCAGCAGTAAGCTTGTTGTCGGATTGCCAACTACAAAGCTAGAATCCCCTTTGGCATATAGCACAATAAAGTACACAAGTGCAATTGGTGTGACCATAAATGTTTCGAGAGTCAAACCAACTTTAGCTTCTAGCTGAATGGTCTTTTTCACAAGCCCGTATATACCGAAGCTAAAAGCAAGCCCTAACGATACCCAAGGAAACTCTCCATAGTGAAGTGTTAAAAACAGCACGCCAATAGCGGCTAAACCTACTGAGATAACCTGCCAGAAATTCAGCTTTTCTTTTAAAACAACAATACCTAACAGCACGCTCACAAGAGGATTGATATAATAACCAAGGCTGGTTTCAATAATCCTTTCATTATTGACAGCCCAAATATAAATAAACCAATTAAGACTAATTAATAAGGACGCCGAAAATAAAATAAGCGTTTTTTTTGGATGACGAAATAAATACCCAATGGTTTCTTTAAGACTACCAAGCTGCCGTGTTATGCACAGCAATAGTAGCATAAATAAAAACGACCAAATCACGCGATGGGCTAAAATTTCGTCTGCAGGAACGTTATCTACCAGCTTCCAATATAAAGGAAACACTCCCCACATCACATACGCACTAGCCGTATATACTAGGCCGGCTTGATAAGGTTGTTTCAATGTACCTTTATTCATTCTCCTAACCTCTTTTCTCTTTCTTTACACTGCTTTTATTATAGAGGCAACCGCTGATTTTTTACAGACATTTATTTCAGGTTTCGAATATTTCACAAATAAAAAAGTGTGGATAAAAAATATCCACACTTTTTTATTTATTTTTTCTTTCCTTTTTTAAATACTTTCGCACTGCGAATATACTCAACATCTTGTACATTTTCTCGTGAGTTGGCGATGCGCGCAGCTGCAAAGAAGTAATCGGATAAACGATTTAAATATTGAAGGACCGCATCGTTAATTTTAAACTCTCGCTGAACCCCAACAACCAATCTTTCGGCTCTTCTTGTCACGGTGCGGCACACATGAAGTGTTGCTGCTGCTTGCGTACCTCCTGGCAAAATAAACCGCTCAAGCTCAGGTGCTTCTTTCATATATTCATCAATTCTTCGTTCTAATACTTCAATCATACTTGCTTCAACTTTATAAGGGTGATCATCTCTCGCAAAAGCTAAATCACTTCCACAATCAAATAGCTCGTGCTGAATTGTCACAAGCTCTTCTTTTAATTCATTAAATACCCTATCATTTAACTGAGTAATTGCTTGACCTACATAGCTATTTAACTCATCAATTGTCCCGTAAGCTTCCACTCGAATGTCGTCTTTATTTACACGACCTCCTATTAAACTTGTTTGCCCTTTGTCTCCTGTTTTTGTATAGATATTCATTCCCTTATTCCTCCTTTATCCGATTCGAAATTCCATACCAGATGCGGTCAACTGTTTCCGCTTCTGCTACAAGCATTTGATAAACATAGCCACATGCATCACGCCAACTGCGATCATTTTGGCTCATTGGAACAATCCCTTTTCCAATTTCTGTTCCAATAACAATTACATTTTCTAGCAGGTTCTCAGCTCGCCATGCTTGTAATTGTTCTTTGAAATAGCAACACACTTCTTCAACAGTTTTACCGCTATCAATTAATTCTTTAATGTATAGCTCCATTCCTTCTATAACTATGTATTGATCTCCTTTTACGAGTGTAGGCATTTTTATAAAGTCTTCATAAGCACTATGCCACTCTGTAATTTGGTTCTCATACTGTTTCTTTACCCATTTTCGCTTCCCATTGAACGCACCACCGAATACGAAATGCATGGCTTTCTCTCCTTTATATCATCCTTTTTGAAACGCAGTCGTATTCCTTCTCCATACGAAAAAGAATGATCCCAAAATGAAGACTGTTCTAGAAAATAAGAGGTAATGAAGCGAAGAGGTCCACCGTGAGTGACAACCGCTGTTAAACTAGCCTTTTGCTGCAGCATCAAATCAACGGTTCGATCCCAAGCTTTCCAAATTCGACTAGAGAAGGCTTCAAAACTTTCCCCGTTGGGCGGTTGCTCTTCAAAAGGCGCATCAATCCACTTTCGATATGCGGAATCATTTTTTAACTGCTCATATGTACGCTCTTCCCAATCGCCAAATGAAAGTTCACGCCAATCTTCAAAGACAGTATATGGCTGATTGGGAAATAATATTGCGCTCGTTTCTCTTGTACGATTCAAATCACTTCCAACAACTAAGTCCGGCACCACATCCGACGCTTTTAACATTGCAATTCCTTCACTACTTAACGACGGATTGCTCCATCCGATGTACTGGCGCAGCTTATTAGGTTCTGTTAAACCGTGCCGAATAAATAGCATATCCACATACTCAACCATACAAGGGTTTCCCCTCCTTCAATCGTTGCTCCAATGACATCTCCCGTAATGCCTCCAAACTGAGCGCGATAAAATTTAATCCATATAAAAACAGTGATAGCACCAATTAAAACTACAGCTTTATTTTCCATTAAATAGACAAGACCTGCAATCATTAGTATGCTCATTGCAGCATAGATCCACTTTTGTCTTTCAGTTGAGCCTTTTTGAAAATAAGAAGCTAACCCTGTTTCTTTAGCAGGCTGATCCCAAAGCAAAATCCACCCTGCTACAATACGAGGCAATACAAATACGCTCATGAACGTAACTAAATTAATTGATTCAATGTTAATCAGCTCATTTATTCCGCTAAAACGCAGAGCTAATAGAGCTAGAATTGACAGAACTGCAAATGCACCTACGTTAGGATCACTTAAAATCACAAGCTTTTTTTCTCTTGGTTGATGTGAAAAATAAGCATCGCTCACATCTATCCATCCATCTAAGTGTAAGCCTCCTGTGAGTATCCCACCAGCTAGCATAAGCAAAATAGCCGTCGTGACAGCGCTAACCCCTAACCATTCTAGACCTAAAAATAGCCCATAGCTAACTGCTCCTATACAAGCGCCAATCCATGGTAGAAAATAAAGTGCTTTGGCCGTGCGCTTTTCCGTCCATTGAATTGTTTTTGCTGTTGGCAAGATTGTAAAAAACTGCAGTGCTAAGCGCGCGATGACCATCCACTCTTTTACTGCCATGCTGTTTCATCTCCCTTATAGTAGCAGGAAATACCCGCTTCTACACAAATCGCCAAGTCTGCTTGATTCACAATCTCCTGATGAATTCGCCCCAATAACTTCATATATGTAAACGTAGGTCCCTTTAGGACGCTCTCTTCAAACAACTCGTTTGATACAATGATAAGATGCTGACATCGCTCATTCAATTGATGAATTACTCCTACCATTTTGTTGAATAGTTCGTTTGCTTTCAAATGAGATTGCCACTTTTCTTCCTTGGTAAAAAGCTCGTTTGCCAGCCAATTTGTAGCACAATCTAGCAAAATGACATCCGTTTCTTGAATCGATGAATAGATACCAGACAGATCTTTTGGAACTTCAAGAGTAGACCATGACAAGTTAGAATCATTTCGTTGCTGTTGGTGCAACGAAATTCGCTCTTGCATTTCATGATCAGTGACGCGGCTAGTCGCTAGATAGACGGCACGATTGGTCATTAGCTTTTGAACAAATACCTCTGCCGCTGCTGACTTTCCGCTGCGAACACCTCCGGTTACAAATACTAACATGACAACCCGACCCCTTTTTTCAATACGCTAATAAGCTGATCATTCTCTGCTTGTGTTTTGACTGCTAATCGAACATAACGACCATTTAAGCCTAGGAAATTCTCCGTGTGTCTTGCTACAATTCCTTCTTGTGCTAAAAATGACAGCCATCCAGCTGAAGTGTAACTCTCTGGAATACTGCATAAATAGTAGTTAGTTGCCGACTGAGATATGGTAAACCCTAGCTTTTGTAACTCGTTTGTCACTCGCTTTCTTTCTGTATCAATATACTCGACCGTCTTATTCACGAACTCCGCTTCAGATAAGCACCACCGGCCAATTTGCTGCGCCATACCATTCACACTCCAAGGTGGCTGCTTTTGCATCAACTTAGTAATGATGCCTTGATGAGCTAAAACATACCCTAACCTTACCCCTGCAATATTGAACATTTTTGTCATAGACCGAACAATGATTAGATATGGATACTTTTGAATCCATCGATCAAACGAGAAAGCTCCCTTTACAAAATCAATAAACGCTTCATCAACAACTAGATAAGTCTTCTCACGATGAGCTAAGTCAATTAGCTCTTCCCACTCATTTATGTCATACATTCGTCCGGTAGGGTTGTTGGGATGACAAATCCATATGACTTTTAAGATTGGAAGCTTTTGTTTTATTTCCGACATATTCCAATTCCAATTATCTGTTTCTTCCAGAGAAATATGAATGATTTCACAGCCATGAGCTAAACTCGCCTGTTCATATTCAATAAAAGTAGGCTGTAAAATCCCTACCTTTTCGTTTGAAAATATGGAAGCAAGCAAAAAGAAGGCTTCTGCTGCACCGTTTGTTACTAAGACTTCATTAGAAGTAAGCTTATGGTAAGTAGCAATGAGGCCCGTTAGCTTTTTCACATCAGGATCAGGATAAGAAAAAGCGATTTCTCTAAGTTCATCCCAATTTTCATTAATGATATTTGGTGCTCCTAAAGGGTTTGTATTCACGCTAAAATCAATGAATGAACGTTCTGCATTTTGGCCTATCGCCTCTAGAAAAATTGCGGGGTTAGCTCCATGTGTAGGTAATGCCAATCAGTATCCCTCCTATCAGATAAAAAAACCAAGTACACCAAACGGTCCGCTTCATCACTTGGACTGTTTTAAAAATATGACTAACATTTAAAGAATAAAGAGGATCTCCCATTTTCGCACGATTTGAAACAATTCCTTTGTATGTGTTGCGACCTCCTAGCTGAATGCCAAGCAAAGCGGCAACAGCACTTTCACCATAGCCGCTGTTTGGGCTCGGGTGTTTAGGTGCATCCCTTTTAATTATGCTAAACACATGCTTTGCTGTAAATTCACTGTGCATTACGTTACTAATAACCATAATAAACGCTGTCAGCCGACTAGGGATAAAATTCAACCAGTCATCTAATTTCGCACTAAAGTATCCAAACTTTTCATACATAGGATTTTTATAGCCCACCATTGAATCACACGTATTAATACTTCGATAAAAAAAAGCGCCTGCTCCGCCTAATACAAAAGCAAAAAATAAAGGAGCTGTAATGCCATCACTTGTGTTTTCCGCCACTGTTTCAACTGTCGCTCTGGCAATTTCGCTTTCGTCAAGCTGATCGGTATCTCTTCCCACAATCATGCCCACTTGAAAGCGCGCTTCCTGTAAGTCACCTTTTTGTAAAGGCAGCGCTACTTTATAGGCAGCTTCCCCCAAAGATTTTGTTGAAATTGTGGTAGCAATCATTATGCCTTCGACTATAATTCCAATCCAGTAGGAAATTTCATATAGAGCGATTAGAAGAGCTAGAGGTAGTACAAAACACCATACTACCATGCTTAATACAAGGAACAGACCGTTCATTCGTTGAAACTTACCTTGGTTTAAACGCTTATCAATGAAAGAAATCCAGCGTCCAAACCACCTGACGGGATGTGGCCAATTTACGGGATCTCCGATAATAGCATCTAATACAAGCGCCATTGAGATAGCTAGCAAATGCGCTACAATTAATTGTTGAAAGTCCATACACATCACCTTTTTTGAATGGTTTCAAGTAAACTTAGCTTAACGAGCTTTCCTACCGCTTGTCCCAGAGCCGTCATGGACCCACCGTACTCATACATGCTACCGGTTTGGCTTGCGGCAATACAAATGCTATCAGTAGATGTTCCTGTCGCAAGCGTCTCTGTGTTCGAATCTTGCACTCCCAGCTCGTAAAGCATTCGCGTTTTCACTTCCGTTGCTGCGATAAACAGCTGTAAAAACGCAGCATCCGTTAATTTCCCGTCAATAAATATGAACATATTAATCGTTCCAGGCCCTGAAGAAAATGGAGTAATATCATCAGACGTCAAATCAACGGCATTACCAACTCCGGCAGTAATAATAGATGAGACTGTAAGACCATCTTTACAATATGTATAAACCGATTTGTTCCGTAAATAAACAGCCGTCATCAACCCTACTACTTGATCATAAACGAAGCCTTTTTCTTTTAAAAATGCTCTATATTCTTCAGCAGGTGAATCAGCACGGTAGTATTTGTGTACAAAACGATTATAAAAAACGTTAGTCTCAAGCATACCATCTCCTAGTACGCCTGAACTGTACGCTTTAAACGGTATACTTGTTTTCATCGTTAATAATTCATCATCCTGCTCAAGACGTAACGATAAAAAAGGACCAATTCCTTTTTGAATTGGAATATGGTCCTTTTCTCGATTAATTATACACCTCAGGATATACGGCTTTCGCGAACTCTTCTAACCCTTCTACAATTCGTGGTCCAGGTCGATTTGTTTTATTAGAATCAACGTTTACGATTTGATTTTCTTTTACAGCTGTAATATCGCTCCATGCTGGACGATTTTTGATTTCGTTGGCGTCACCATCATGTGTTGTAACGATTGTATCTGGATTTAGCTCAACCACTTTCTCTTCCGAAAGTTTTACCCATCCCTCTTCATTTCCAGCTACGTTTTCTGCTCCGATTATTTTAATCATTTCATCCATAAACGTACCTTTACCAGTTGTATAAATCTCAGGCGCAGGTGAAACCTCTACCCATACTTTCTTACGATCTTCGTCTTTAATTTCTTTCGCTTTTTCTTCAATTTCTGAAACAGCAGCTTTCATTTCTTTTACTGTTTTATTTGCTTCATCTGTTTTGTTCGTTAGTTTTCCGATGTTCCCAATCGTTTCATACACAGTATTGAAATCAGTTGCATCATTTACAACAAATAATGGAATACCAGCACTTTCAATTTGCTTAAAAACTTCATCCGACATTCCCATGCTTGAACCATGAGCTAACACAAGGTCTGGATTTAATGCAATAACTTTTTCTGCGTTGATATTCATATCTCCTACCTGCTCTTTTTCTTTCACGCTTGCAGGATAATCATCGTTGCTTGTTACTCCGATTAATTCTTTTTCAAGACCTAACTCATAGACGATTTCCGTGTTACTTGGCATAAGAGAAACAATTTTCTTGGGTGCTTGTTCAACCGTTACTTCTTCTCCTCTTGCATCTTTAACCGTAACAGCTTGCTCTTCTGATTGCTTTGTTTGCTCTGTTTGTTTGCTTCCTTCATCAGTTGCCCCACACGCTGCAAGAACAACAAGGAACATCGCAACAATAACAGATGATAACCACTTTTTCATTTTGATAACCCCTCCTAATTATGTATCGGTTATGAAGTCGCTCAGCACACATAAAAAAAACTTTACTTTCAATCGAAAGTAAAGCAGGTAACGTTAAATGATGCGAATGACTTTCGCATTGTTTATGTACGTCAAATACCCTGCTTCCCCTCTCCTCGAAGGTTTCACAGTTGACAATAAGGCAGGTCTCCTGACTTACGTATATGATGTACTAAGCCTTCCCACTTTTCAAACAGTGGCATCTTTAGACATCTAACGTTTACAGTGGCGGGACCGCGTTGGACTTGCACCAAACTTCCCTTTTCACTCAATGTTAAAATTGAGACCTTATTGCTTCACGATTATTCACCTGTCTTAGTATAACGCACTCCATTCAAAATGGAAATAGAAAATCGACATAACTTTCATACATTTTAGGTCAGAAGTTCTAGCAAAGTAATAGTAAGATATAAACATTTTTGCTATTGTATCATTATGATAGGCTGAAAATTTAGGGGTAAGTCTTTGGAGTCTGTGAAAAGACTCTTTTTTTATAGCCTAATTACTTTTAAACAGGAGGGTTTTCCACGCCTACACCAACCCATCCTTCTTTGGTGGGACCGTATACACCAAAAGGTTCAATTCCAGCTTGACGCATAAGTACCGTAACTTGTCCACGGTGATGAATAATATGTTTGATCAATCCCATTAAAATTTGAGCATTCGTCTCTTGTCGACCAAAGGCTGTTTGAACTTCTTTTAACGTTTCATCTGTCCACTGCTGGTTAATAGCTTTCGCTGCTTGTAAGCTAATTCTATTGAAAACTCCAGCAATCTCTTTAGCGGAAGAGGGTACATGTTCAGCATTTGCTAGCTAATCTATCTCCAACCCAAAATGAGCCAAATAGTCTGGAATATTTGTTGTAAAGTGCCACACAATTCTTCCTAGAGTACGACCTTCTGTATAAACTTTTTGAGTTAGCATGGCTTCGCGGTTCCACTCTTTAATAAAATCTTCTACTGTTATGTACATTCAAAACCCCTCCATATTACCATGTATTCCCACATTTAAATTATAAAACGTACGTTCGTGTTCTACAAGCTTGTTTTTATCTAATAAAGTGTTTAAAGACAAGAAAGACTCTAAAAAAATAAGAGCGGGACGTTTAGCAAAACTCTATACAAAAAAGCTACTTGCTTATGTAAACAAGTAGCTAATCAACTTAGATTGAACTTAAAAACTCACGCACTGCTTCAGGTGTTTTTGCATTTGCACTATGAAGATGTGCAATTTTCTCACCATTTTTATAAACAAGAAGAGACGGAATTCCCATTACATTGTTTGCTGCAGAAAGTTCTTCAAACTCATCTTTATCCACTTCAAACCAAGCTTTATCTTGGTTTTCTTCAATAATTTCACCAATAAACATATCAAGGCGTTTACAGTCTGGACACCATGTTGTTGTGAAGATACCAACGCTTAGCTCTTCTCTTTTGATTTGTTCATGAAACTGCTTTTCCTCTGTAATCTTTTTCATTACTAAATCCTCCAATACCAAACTTCATACAATTATGTTCGTGTTTAACAATCTTTGTCAAATCACTCATTTCTATTATAACGAATTCATTTCGATTTATCATATTACTTGCTTGGCACCTTAAAAGTTCCGTCCACCAATCACTTCTTCTAAGTAACGAGCTGTTTTCGGAGCATTTTCTTTCAAATAAGTACGCGTAAACGAATTTGCATAATACATTGCAAATACTTCAGCAAAGTATTCTTCTGGGTAGTTTAAAAAGTAATGTTGATTTGGAAATAATATTTGTTTCTCTTCGTTCCAAACCGTTAAAAATTTCTCTTTATGACGGAGGTTGTGTAAAATATGACGATCAACCGTGTGAGCAATCTCGTGAAGCTCTAGATTGACCGAACCGTGCCCTTGCCCTTTTTTGCTGTGACCAATTTTTACGTAAACCGTTTTTGAACCTCCCGCCCCAGGGACGTCGTCCCACACTTTACTCGAAAGCTCATAGCCTCTTGGTACTTTTCCTTTTAAAAATAAAAAACCTGGCTCATCGGTTAGCTGGCCATTAAACAACTTTATATTAATTTCTTTTTGAGCCATTTCTTTTAAGAGCGGGGACGGTATGCGACTAATATAGTGCAAGCTAGTCATTACTTCTTGTTCGTTATAGTTGTCTTTTGGGATGTAAACTATTTCATTTAGATAGCGAGAAATGTATGATTGGTTGCTTGTTTCCATTCCAATATCCACATTTTTTAATAGCGTATAATTTCTTTCAAACGAAGAATACGTTATTGCTGGACCCATGCCAAGCAATAACATGCAAACAAATAAGATTCTCTTTTTCACCTGCTGTTCCTCCCCTAGCTTTATGCTATCACATAAAGCTAGGGAGACTCCCAAGCAAATCTTGGCATCTACTCTTCTCATACAACCTATCAGCAGAGATAAATAAAAAAACTAGATTTATCAAAATCTAGTTTTAGTCACTGAACCTGATTACGACATCCATTTTGGAGGCATATTACGGTTCCAATAAATTTTCCCTAACGTATAGTGTTTTTGAAAATTATCTTCTGCTTTATGATAATGGAAGTTAAACCAATACCCATCTTTTGGAGGGTTCTCTCGCCGCACATGAAAGCGAATTAAATCTTGCCCAGACTGCAGGTCATAAACGTGAAAAATTTTCTCTCCGTAACCCGAAGCTGGATGCTCACTTATCTCTAGGTTTGTAATATCTTGTTCTCTTTCTGTGCCAATATCAGTAAGGACTTTTTCAATCTCTGGTAGGACAGCCCCTCGAAACTCCTCTTCAATAACAGGGCCAATTTTCGTTCCAAACTTTTCAACGGACTGTTTCTCTGCTTGGTCCATTGCATATGCAACAAATGAATCAACATCTTCAAACTTAAAGTGGATAGAGGGAAGCTCAGCATCTTCAAACGTGGTTGTGGAAGGCACAACATCACGTATATAGCCTGATTTATGCTGCTTGTCGGCTTTCGCGTCATCAACGTATAAATACTCAGGTGGCGTGACAAGCCCAAATGTAAATACCGTAATTAATACAACGAGCATTCTTTTCAACCATCTAGGCATCTTTATCGATCCTTTCAATTCTTCTTTCATTCAACTATTTTTAATATAGTGTGTATTGTATCATATTTCAATTTTTTTCACCTTTTTTTTAAAACTTTTTTCTTACTTAAAAAATATAGTTAAAAAATTTTTTTATACTGCTTTTAGTTTCCCTCTACCTCTTTTATAGTGAATATAAACCATATTTTTATTTTATCTACCTTCCTTTATCTCAATAACACCGTAATGAAAAGCGGCGGTTTTACGCTTATACACATGAAATTGATGCTCATGAAAACGCGTGCTTTTGTAATGATCTTTAAGCACAACACGCTCCCTTGCAACTCGCTTTGCCTGCGTCATAACTTGCTCCGTTAGCGGTGTGTATAAAGCAAGTTGCTTTAACCCTTGAATTCCGTTAGAGTCAGCAAGGTTTGCTTCAAACATGGGATCAAAATAGACAATATCAAATGAATTATCTTCACAGCAATGAAGATATGTTTCGAATGTTTGGTGCACGACAGAGATTCTGTTCATCGCTTCATCTATTTCACGAATACCACTTTTCCACGTTTTTAAGCCTTGCTTTAATAAATACGCCATAAAACGATTTCCTTCTAATCCCTTTACTAGCCCTCTTTCTCCGACGGCAAGGCTGGCAATAATACTATCGGAAGCAAGTCCTAGCGTGCAGTCTAATACGCTCATACCAGTTGTTAATTTTGCGGCTTGAATAAACGGGTCTTGTTCACCTTTTAATAACCGCTTTGCCCGAAACATCGCTGAGTTTGGATGAAAGAAAAATGGTTCTTCTGCTTCTTGGATATGTAGTTCCATTCTCTCTTTTCCAACAACTAAAAGATCTGATTTTTCTTTTTTCTGCAACGTTTTCACAGATGTTTTTGCTCGAGCAACGTATGGAATGTGCAAATCATTTGCTACGCTTTTAGCAAATCTAATCATCTCTTCATCCGTTCTCCCAGCTGTCGTTACAATCATTGATTTTACTCCTTTCCACCTAAGCTACATTATTTGCGCAGAAGAAAAAGGATGCCTGAAGACATCCTTTTCGCGTCTTACATTATTCACCTACTTCGTAGCACGCTATAAATTAGCAGTGCTTGTTAAAACCGTCTAAAACATTTTCAAAAATGGCTTCTAATGATTGACCTTCAATTTCGTGACGTGGAATGAAGTGAACAACTTCTTTTCCTTTTAATAGAGCCATTGATGGAGAAGATGGTTCAATATCACCAAAATATTCTCTCATCTTTGCTGTTGCTTCTTTGTCTTGGCCAGCAAATACAGTAACCGCTTGATTCGGTTTATTTTCAGCATGTAAAAATGCTTGTGTTGCCGCAGGGCGAGCTAACCCAGCAGCGCATCCGCATACGGAATTCACAACAACAAACGTTGTACCCTCTGCATTTTCCATAAATTCTGTTACCGCTTCTTCTGTTGTAAGCTCTTTATACCCAGCACGAGTTAACTCTTCACGCATCGGCTTAACAAGCTGACGCATATATTCTTCATATGCCATTGACATCGTAATCTTCCTCCTTACAATGATTCATCCACACATCATACTACAAATGCCAGGAAAAATCTAGCTAGAGCTCGGTTCAGTACCACATAAATTGAGAAGAAACAGCAATTACTAAAATTCGTTCAATTTTTGCCGTATTTTACTATTATTCTTCCATTTTTTATACTATAGTTATAGGTAGAAGTTTATACATAGAAAGGATTTTTTTCAATTGAAACCGGCTTTACAGAAATCAAAACAATTTTACATTGGAATTAGCTTAGTACTACTCATTTTTCTTTTATTGGTGGCAATTGGCAAGTATACGAATGCACAAACAATGAGTGCAGCAGCAAAAGAACCCTTGGCTTACACACCAATGCCACAAAAAGAAAACGGTGTAAACTATGCAGGCAAGACGTTAAACACATTACATCACAGCGCGTATTTAGCAAATACGCTAAACGATCGCAACGAACCGCTTACTAAACCAATTTTTATTACGTTTGATGACGGACCTAACAATGATACTCCAAAAATCTTAGATACTCTAAGAGACTACAACGTCAAAGCAACGTTCTTTTTATTAAAGAATCAAATTGACCGATATCCTGACATCGCTAAGCGCATTGTTGCTGAAGGGCATAGCGTCGGATGTCATGGAGTTTCACATGATATTCATCAGATGTACGGGCAAGATGGCGCTGCTTTAAACGAAATGACAACGTGCTTAAAAGCTCTTAAGGACGTGACTGGCGTTGATAGCAAGCTCATCCGCGTACCTTTTGGTAGCGTGCCGTACTTAAAGGAACCGCATAGAACACAGCTGACTTCTCGTTACCAGCTGTGGGACTGGAATATTGACAGTGAGGATTGGGCGCTACGCTCTGCGCCAAAAATCATTCAATCCATTGAGCCACACATTGAACACGTGAATGCAAGCGAACAAACACCGGTTATCTTATTTCACGATAAGCCTTTTACGGCACAGTCTTTGCCGACTATATTAACCTATTTACATTCTAATCATTATCAATCTATGACGATTAATAATACAATGAAACCATTGCAGTTTCCTTTTCACACATAAAAAAAGAGCATTCATCTGAATGCTCTTTTTTCTCTTACCCTTTACGACTTTCCGTCATTTGTTTCCAAACGGATCCTTTTGCTTCTTCTCCGCCTGCAATTCGTTCAATTGCTAGTTTAATTTGTAAATCAACCTCAAACTCTGGATCGTTTTCCGCTGCTTTTAAGGCTGACAAAGCTGTTTCGTCTCCTACTTCGTATAAAAACATTGCTGCTCTCCAGCGCACAAGCTTACTTTTATCTTGTAGCGCTTCACACATCGCCGCAATCCCTTCTTCAAACCCTAAATCTGACATACAGTCTCCTGCAGTACGACGAACCGTTACAGATTTATCTTTTAAAGCTTTATATAAGAATGGAAGGACTTCTTTCGATTCAATCATTCCAAGATAGACCGTTGCTAAGCGGCGGATGGATGCTTTTTCATCATCAAGCGCTTTGTTCAAAACGGGTAAATCCTCTTCTGTTGGATTCATTTGCTCTAAATGAGCATAACGAACTGTCCAATCTTCCTCATCTAACATTTCTTCTGTTACTTTATATGCTTCGCGTGGCTTTACAACTTGCTCTCCACTTTCCTCTTGCTTTGCAAGTTGGACAAGTCGATTCAAACGCTCCTCAGGATAAGCTGCTGATAATTCCTCTACAACATCTTCTCCAATTGCTTCTAGTTCACCGTAGCGAACTCCTTGCTCTTTCCATTTACGCTCCAATACAACGTTTGATGCAAATTGCTGAACTTCAGCAACCGCTTTTGCAAAACGATCTGGAAGCCCAAATCGCTTCTCTTCTGTTCCATCCGTTAACTTTACTTGCATAGGGACATTTTTAAACAGTTGAACAGCTACGCTCACTTCCCCGTAGTGCTCATTAATCTGCTGGTTTTCAGTCTCATCCTGTATGTCTTCTCCAAAAGCTGCGCGAACCTGAGGTAAAATTTGTTTCCAATCATATTTTGCATTACGCTCAACTGCCAAAAAATCAGCGACGTGATATACGCCTTTTACGCCTTCAACCTTCATGATTTCTTGAATAACCGCTGGGGCTTCATGACTATTATCTTTATGGTAGTTGTTGCTTTTTCCTCCAGGCAACACTTCATTTAAATTGATCTTCATTGTATTCGGACTTGGTGTGGGTTCAATAGATTTAATCTTCATACACTCATACTCCTCAATTTCATTTTTTTACATTGTAACATGCTCAAAAACAGAGGGTCTAATCACCTGCTTTTTTACGCATTTTCAATTTCTTCAATTAGTTCCGAAAGCTCCGTCCAGCGTTCTAGCAGCTCATTTAAATCATCGTTTGCTTGCTCTTGTTCCATCGATAAGGTATGGGCTTTGGAGTAATCACTTCCAGCTCGTTCAATTTCAGCTGTTAAGCGTTCAATCTCCTCTTCTTTGGCTGCAATTTTATCTTCAATTTCATCCCATTCTTTTTGCTCTTTATATGATAAGCGACGCTTTTTCTGCTTTTCTTGTACTCTAGGCTTTTCTTCTTTCACTTTGGTCTCTTGCACTTGTTTTTGCTTTTGACGTCTTGCTTCTTCCAGCTGATCCGTATAAGCACCGTAATAGGTTGAAATGACGCCGTCTCCTTCAAAGACCAACAAGTAGTCAGCGACTTTATCTAAGAAATAGCGATCATGTGAAACAGTAATAACAACGCCTGGAAATTCCTCTAGATAATCTTCTAGAACCGTTAACGTTTGTGTATCTAAATCATTGGTTGGCTCATCTAACAGCAACACGTTCGGTGAGGTCATTAAAAGCTTCAATAAATAAAGGCGACGACGTTCTCCACCTGAAAGCTTTCGAATAGGCGTTCCGTGTGTATGAGAAGGAAATAAAAAACGTTCAAGCATTTGCGAAGCTGAAATTACTTTTCCATCCGTCGTTTGGACGATTTCAGCTGACTCTTTGATATAATCTAGCATTCGTTTATTTAAGTCCATATCGTCACTTTCTTGCGTATAGTACGCAATTTTAACAGTTTGCCCACGATCAACCTCTCCGCTATCAGGTCCAATACGACCAGCAAGCATGTTTAAAAGCGTTGACTTCCCGCTTCCATTTTTACCGACAATCCCAATCCGATCTCCTTTTTTCACAATGTGAGTGAAATCGTTCAAGAGCATCTTACCTTCAAATGCTTTTGACACTTCTTTTAGTTCAACAACTTTTTTCCCTAAACGACTGCCTGCTAAACTTATATCCAGTCCCTCTTTTTCAGTACTTCCTACTTTTCCTTCAAGTTCTTCAAATCGTTGAATGCGCGCCTTTTGCTTCGTTGTTCGCGCCTTGGCACCACGTCGAATCCAAGCTAATTCATTACGGTATAAATTACTTAACTTGGATTGCGTTGCTTTTTCTTGCTCTTCACGAAGTGCTTTCCCTTCCAAAAACGCTCCATAATTTCCTTTGTAGCTGTATAAATTACCACCATCTAATTCAAAGATGCGATTCGTAACGGCGTCTAAGAAGTAACGATCATGCGTTACGAGTAAAACGGCACCTTGATACTTCGCTAAATATTCTTCTAGCCATTTTACCGTTTCATAGTCCAAGTGGTTTGTCGGTTCATCTAAAATTAAAAGATCCGGCGTTTGAATTAAGCTTTGAGCAATGGAAACACGTTTTTTCTGACCACCAGATAATGCCCCAATTTTCTCTTGCATATTGGTAATACCAAGCTTCGTTAGAACGGCTTGGGCACTAGAGTTCGCTTCCCATGCGTTCATTGCATCCATCTTTTGCTGAAGATCATATAAATTCTGCTGCGCTTTTTCACTCGAAGCATCTTGCTGGAGCTCGTACAGCGCAAGCTCATATTGCTTTAATAACTGAAGAAGCGGCGTATCACCGCTGAAGACCTGCTCTAGCACCGTAAGTTCAGGATTAAAATCCGGGTGTTGAGGCATATACGTAATGCGGTAATCCTTCGCGTGCATGACTTCGCCACCATCGGCTATTTCCAGTCCTGCAATAATTTTTAGCAATGTTGACTTTCCTGTACCGTTGACACCAATTAAGCCAATTCGTTCATTTTCAGTAATGGTAAAGGTTAAATGATTAAATAAGTTCTTTTCCCCATACGTTTTTGTTAATTCTTCAATCGTAATCATTTTCATTGTTATAATTCCACTCTTTCTTAAATTGTGCTAAAAAGCCAAGCATATAGTCATGACGTTCCTTTGCAATTGCTTTAGCTGTGTATGTATTCATTCCTTCGTACAACTTCAGTAGCTTTTCATAAAAATGGGCAACAGCCGTTGACTTTCCATTTCGATATTCTTGTTCCGACATCACGTCTCGAATCTCAATTGAAGGATTGTATAAAGGTGTTCCTTTAGCTCCTGCATACATAAATGTTCGCGCGATACCCACTGCTCCAATTGCATCCAAACGATCCGCATCTTGCACAACTTCTCCTTCTAACGTCGTCATGTCCGGACGGTTTCCACCTTTAAAAGACACTGTTTTTAAAATATGTATAATATGATGACAATCCTTTTCGCTAATCCCGTGAACAATCAGCCACTCTTCTACTTCTTTGTAAGCTTTATTAACATCAACCACTAGTTTATCATCTACAACATCATGAAATAAAGCAGCCAGTTCGACTACCTGTTTATTTCCACCTTCTTTTTCACATAGAATCATAGCTAAATTGCGCACGCGATTAATATGCTGCCAGTCGTGGCCCGTAGTGTCATGTGCGAGCTTCTCTTTCACAAATGCTTCTGCTTCTTTTATCGTTCGCTTCATCTTAGCCTCCTTATGAAACGCATTTATTCAATTCATTTTACCACAAAGAAGCTCAGGGTGTTTGAGTAACAAAAAAGCAGATGAACACTACGCTCACCTGCTTTGCCTTATATTAATTCTTCAATGTCTTTCTTTATATCTTTTGGTGAAGTTTGTGGCGCATAGCGCTTAATTACTTCTCCTTGACGGTTCACAAGAAATTTAGTGAAGTTCCATTTAATTGTTTTAGATCCAAACACACCGGGCGCCTCTTCAGCTAAGTATGTAAATAGAGGGTGTGCATGTTCGCCTTTCACGTCCACTTTATCAAACATCGGAAAAGATACTCCGTAATTAAGTTCACAAAACTGTTCAATATCACCTGCGCTACCCGGCTCTTGACCACCAAACTGGTTACAAGGGAATCCAAGAATCTCTACACCTTGGTCCTTCATCTCTTCATAAAGTGCTTGAAGCTCTTTATATTGCGGAGTAAATCCACACTTACTTGCTGTATTAACAATGACCAAAACTTTATCTTCGTATTGGGAAAGCGACACTTGTTCACCTTTAATCGTTTTTGCAGAATACTTATAAACTGACATGCATTCGACCTCCATTTAGTAAAGTATCGTTCATACCTTTATTGTAATGTATGAGATGTCGTTTCAACAATTTATAAGCGCTTATCATGTGCTTGCTGGTCATAATAATTTTTCAACTGGTCCATTGTTTGGAGCATATAGTCAATCATCTCAATTAAATCGGCCACTTGGTCTTCATAAATAAAGCGGTTAAACATCACTTTTACTTCATTTTCATATTCGTCAGTGTCAACTTCATGAATCACTCGTTGTTCAATTACGCGATTCTCTCCCCAAACTCTTTCACACAGCGTGCGAATTTCATTGCAGTCTTCAATCGTATAAGCAACAGCTTGCTTAATATAAAAAGCAATAAATACCGTACAGCCTGGCTTTTCCTGACGAGACGGAGTTAACTCAGCATGGATGCTATCTAAATCCGTTGAAAGAGCCAAGGTTGCCGTACAGCACGAATGCTGCTGAAATGAAATACGATACGTCCTCGTAAACCGAGCTAAGTCCATTAAGTCTTCACGATTTACAACCGATACTTGCCCCGATAAATCTAAGTCGTATATTTCCCCTTCCACAACCACTTTTAAATTATCAAATACAATTGGATCAAACATCGTTCCACTACTTTCTTTACAATAAAATAATTTATCCTTTACTTGTTCTAACCATTTCCTGTGATAACATACGCTCTTTGGAAAAAATAAGAAAAAGACGATGCACCCATCGCCTTTTCCTATTAAAAGATTCCTACTGCTTGTCCGTTCTCGTCGACGTCCATATTTAGCGCTGCTGGTCTTTTCGGGAGGCCAGGCATCGTCATAATTGAACCTGTTAAAGCAACTAGAAAACCCGCACCGATCGATGGCTTAAACTCACGAATTGTGATGCGGAAGTTTTCAGGTCTTCCTAATAGTTCTTGATCATCACTTAGTGAATACTGTGTTTTCGCCATACAAATCGGTAAGTACGACCATCCGTATTGTTCAAACTGGGCGATTTGCTTGTGGGCTTTTGGAGAGAAATCTACGCCACTCGCTCCGTACACTACTTTTGCAATCGTTTCTACTTTTTCTTCAACTGTCGCTGATAAATCATAAATCGGTGCAAAGTTTGACTCTTCTGTTTTCATGATTTGGAGAAGTTCTTTTGCTAAATCAATACCGCCAGCTCCACCTTTTTCCCACACTTCTGTGAGGGCTACTTTTACGCTGTTTTCTTCACACCAGCTCATAATCGTTTCAATTTCTCCTGTACTATCCGTAACGAAACGATTCACTGCCACGACGCACGGAACTCCAAATGCGCGAATTGTTTCAATATGCTTTTCTAAATTCTTCATGCCTTCTTGTAGCGCTTCAATATTTTCCTTACTTAACTCAGTTTTTGGAACGCCTCCGTGCATTTTCAATGCGCGGACGGTTGCAACAAGCACAACGGCTTCAGGCTTAATATCTGCCATTCGTGCTTTAATATTTAAGAACTTTTCTGCTCCTAAATCAGCTCCAAATCCTGCTTCTGTCACAACATAGTCACCTAATTTAGCCGCCATCTTCGTTGCAATCACGCTGTTGCACCCATGGGCAATATTAGCAAATGGACCGCCATGAATAAGAGCTGGCGTATGCTCTAACGTCTGGACGAGATTAGGCTTAATCGCATCTTTTAAGAGAAGGGTCAGTGCTCCTTCCGAGTTTAAATCAGCGACCGTTACTGGCTCATTTTGATATGTATAACCAACTACAATGCGAGCTAATCGTTTTTTCAAATCTTGAACGCTTGTTGCCAAACAAAAAATGGCCATAATTTCTGATGCTACTGTAATATCGAAGCCATCTTCTCTTGGTACACCTTGAACTGGACCACCAAGCCCGACTACTACTTGACGAAGTGCACGATCATTTAAATCAACGACGCGCTTCCATGTTACTTTACGCGTATCAATTCCTAGCTCGTTACCTTGGTGAATATGATTGTCAATAATAGCTGATAGCGCATTGTTTGCTGTTGTAATGGCATGAAGGTCTCCCGTAAAATGAAGGTTGATGTCCTCCATCGGCACAACCTGAGCATAGCCACCTCCAGCTGCTCCTCCTTTAATTCCCATGACTGGACCTAAAGAAGGCTCACGCATGGCGATAATTGCTTTTTCATTCAGCTGTTGAAGGGCTTGTGCCAGTCCTACAGTTACCGTAGACTTCCCTTCACCCGCAGGGGTCGGATTAATGGCCGTCACCAAAATAACCTTGCCATCCTTTTGGTCTTTTAAGCGTTCCATAATGTCCAATGAAAGCTTTCCTTTATAATGGCCGTATGGCTCGAGCTCCTCTTCTAAAACACTTAGCTGAGCTGCAATATCCTTAATCGGTTTCATCTTTGCTTCTTGAGCGATTTGTAAATCACTTTTCACTTGTTTCTTGGTTGTCATGTTATCCTTCTCCTTTTTCATACAAATGAATGCACGCTCTTTTTACCATTAAAAGAACCTTATTTATGTATATTAGTCTTATCTAAGTATTATCTAGCACTTACTGTTGATATTGTATCATTTTTGGCTTAAATTACGAATAAGAAACTCTACTTTTTCGAAAATTCAGTTGATTAATATTCTGTATATTCATATAATAGTGTATTGTATATAGAAATGAAAATCGTCTTTGAAAAAACCATTCAAGAGATAAAAAAATCTGTGCGCTCACTATATATAGTGATTGATTGCACGTTATATTACGAAAAAACAGGAGGAAGTTTTATTGCCTATTAACATCCCGCGTGATCTACCAGCAAAAGAAATTTTAGAAAAAGAACGTATTTTTATCATGGATGATGTCCGGGCATTTAATCAAGAAATTCGCCCTTTAAATATTGCGATTTTAAATTTAATGCCTGAAAAAGAAAAAACTGAAACACAGCTGCTTCGTCTGCTGGGTAACTCACCGTTACAGGTACATATTACGCTTCTGCACCCAGCAACCCATGAAGCGAAGACAACGAGTAAAAATCATTTGGAGCAGTTTTACAAAACCTTTAAGCAAATTAAACACCAAAAGTTTGATGGCATGATCATCACCGGTGCACCAATTGAACATATTCCATTTGAAGATGTGAATTACTGGTCGGAGCTCACTGAGATTATGGATTGGTGTAAAACAAACGTTACGTCAACGATGCATATCTGTTGGGGAGCTCAAGCTGGGTTATATCATCATTTTAACATTGATAAAAGACCGCTTGACGAAAAATGTACAGGTGTGTTCACACATACTTCTCTTCAAGAGCCTATTAAGCTTCTGCGAGGGTTTGATGATCTCTTTTTCTCCCCTCATTCACGCAATACAGATGTGGACTTAAATGAAGTGAAAACTCACCCCGATCTAACGTTGCTATCACACTCAGAAGAAGCAGGTGTCTACTTAGTCATGTCAAAGGATGAAAAGTTCATTTTCGTAACAGGTCATCCTGAATATGATGTTCAGACGCTACAAGATGAGTTTATGCGGGACAAAACAAAAGGAATGGATGCAAAGTTGCCTGAGCACTATTTTCCAAATGATGATCCAACCCGTGCTCCGCTCAAAACGTGGCGCTCGCACGCAAATCTATTATTCATGAACTGGTTAAACTATTATGTTTACCAAGAAACGCCTTATGAGTGGAAATGAAAGAACCTGGTCACAAACAAAGCGGACTCTCTCTAGAGTCCGCTTATTTCTTTAAAATAATGCACGCCACGTATTTATACCAATGATTCCATCTACGGAAAGGCCTTTGCTACGCTGAAATGCTTTTACTGCACTTAACGTGTTGGTGCCAAAAATGCCGTCAATAGTGCCTGGATTATGGCCAGAAATATAAAGAGCGGCTTGTGCAATCCATGTTAAATTTCCACGAGCCCCTTGTACAATATTTACAACGGCATTCCTTGTATTACTCCCATAAATACCATCTACGGCTAAGCGAGCATTAAACTGCGTGTTCAGCTCAGACTGTAGACCTTTAATAAGCGCTGCTTTTGTATTAGGTCCATAAATGCCGTCTACAGCAATGCCTGTTTTATAGCGAGAATTTAACGTTTGTTGAATGGTACGAATAACAGTATCTCCCGAAGTTGAAGGTGGCGGAGCTGAAGGCTTTGGTGGTGTTGGCTGCGGTTTTGCAGGTGCTTTTGGCGGCGTTGAAACTGGTGTTGGTGTTGGCGTAGGTGTAGCCCCTGATTTTGCAGGCAACCTTAAAAAAGTTGCCATTCCTTTTGCATAGGCATAGGCTATATTCTGTAAAAACGATTCGTTTTTAAGCAAAGTCGCATCTGCAGCTCGGTCAATAAAAGCAATTTCAGTTAGAACAGCCGGCATATTTGTACGACGAAGCACGGCATAAGAGGCTGTTTTTTTCCCTCGGTTTGGATGGTTGTAACCGCCTATTACTTTCTTTACTTCACCATGTACTGCATTTCGCAACGAAACAGAGCTAACTCTTCGACCCGTATAAATATAATCTTCGTATCCTGTTCCACCTCCAGCGTTCACGTGAATAGACATAAATGCGTCTGCTCCCCATGCGTTTGCCCGACTTGCTCTTTCACTTAGTGACAAAAACACATCCGTTGTACGCGTAGTGCGAATGGTAAACCCCGTATATTGATCATTAAAAAATTGAATCATGTATTGCTGAAGTTTTAATACTAAATTTTTTTCAAGCAGCCCACTTGACACGGCCCCTGAATCGTGACCACCATGTCCTGCATCAAGATAAATTTTTTTCATATCGCTTGTCTCCTCCCTATATTTAAATTATGCTGCATTCGCTTATAGCGACACGTACAGAAACCCACTTCAACTATTTTCTAAAAAAAGGAACGTAACCCGAGGTTTAATTTATGTAAATACAGAGTAAATACTATATAAAGAGACTTTTAACAGAATGATGTTAAATGAATCTGTTAATGATAAGCTGTATAGCTGTTTTATCAGCTCCTCATTCTACCTCAGAAGTCTTTACTGAAACGTTAGGGAGTTTTTAAAATGATTACAAAAAAAGAAGCGTTTCTATTTCATCATGAGTTAAATCGGCTGCTGGCAGATTATCGTAATTGTTCAAATTCAAGCATTCGAGATGAGATTTACAAAGATATTCTGTTAATAACGAACGTCATCCACGAGTTTAAAGAAAAAAGCTTGCATTAGATACAGAGATTGACTCTTTCCTTTTATATAGTTGAACACACATCAAAAAGGGAGTAACATTTGTTACTCCTTCTTTGGTGTACTGCATATTCCTTACGTACTAATGGTTGTATCAACATCTAAGTTTGTGATGGAAGTAGACGTTGAGGTCACGTCTGCGAAATCATCAAGCTCTAATACCACTGGAACACCAAGGGGTACAGGTGCACTGATTGTTACCTGCGCAGGAGTAATAACGCTTAATCCTGCTTGTTGGAGTACTCCGTTGATATAAACGTTATATACATTATCTGCTGCGGGTGTAGGTAGTGCTGCAACGGGATCTCCATTATCATCTAAAAAGGAAGCAACGGGAAATGAGGTCGACTTTCTTTCGTGAGTTCATGTCTTTTTTGCTCCACGTTCATCCCTCTTTAATCTGACAGTCTTACTTCATTGGTATGTTGAGCTACATTTGGTTTATGTGTTTTTTACATTTTTTTCAATATAAACAACCATAAAAAGCTTAATGACTGCTTCAACTCAGAAGACAATGGTACAAGTGTTTCTTGGTTTACTCCTTTTTTATATACACCTTCACCATCTATAATCTCCCAACCATTTTCAAAAGCAAGCTGTTGAAACTCCCACGGCATCATCGTATTACAAATGACGTTCTCTCCGTACAGACGACGATAGCTATTGGTCCTTGGTTGTGCTGTTGGTCCTAATATTCCTACACATGCATGACCTCCAGACTTCACCACTCGTTTGATTTCATTTAATGCTACTAACGGCTGTTCTGTCCATTCGAGGACATTAATGACGACTACAGCATCTGCTAAATCATCATCAAAAGGAAGATCCATAACGTCTGCTGCTTTAAATGTCGCAACGTGCTCATGCAATTCTTTTGCTTTTTCAACCATCTCTGTTGATAAATCGACTCCAAGTGCTTTGTACCCCGCTTGTGCTAACAGCCTCGTTCCGTACCCATCTCCACATCCAATATCTATGACGGTACCATCTTTCTTAACATGCTGTTGAACTAAAGGGATAACTCCTTTTCTACTCCCGTTTTTCCACATATTTTCACTTTTTTGATTCCAGAATGAAACTTTTTGATTCCACTGTGAATGTGCTTCCTGATGCCAGTTAAATGTTGTCATGTATGTACCTCCTACTTTAATTTATTGTTATGTTATTCGTGACAAAAGCTTCTTTACCTTTTAAAAGGAATAAAACTCTACAGTTTAGCCATGATAAAAATGTGTAGGTTTCTTCATAATCATAACTAAGAAGGTGAAAAACATGGATCAATTTGTTGCCGTTCGCAAAGATGATAAAGGAAACTTAACTGAATTTAAAACACAAAGTGGTCAGATACTGAACTACGAGGAAGCCATGAAGCGTGTCGCCTCCGGTGAAATTGAACACGTTACGACGTTTATTGGAAAAGACGGCGATACATATATTCGCAGCGTACCTGACCATGATAAAACAAACAACTTAGATTCGTTACCAACTTTTTAAAAGGAGAATGATGATTATGACAAAGAAAAACAATAAAGGTAGTGCAAATCAAAGCAACCCAAAAACTCAGCATCAAATGGTTGAAATGGGCGAAGAAATTACGAGCGGAGATAATTCAAAAGGAAATAAGCGTAACAAAGATCAAAATAGCAAAACAAATTAATAGGACATAAAAAGCAAGGATCCAAACGGACCCTTGCTTTTTACAACCACCTTTTTACCGTGAACTTTTTATGAAGTGGATGTGTAATCATTATACAATGATGAATCGGAGCACCATAATCGTCAACTTCTCCTTTGCCATCATCTAAGTAAAGACGAAAACCCAATCCAGTATCAATAGGTAGTATAAACCGATTATAGAAATGGTGAGAATCCACCTTCTTAAGAGGTAAATCGGCGTAAATCCTTAATGCATCTAACAATGCATCTTTGCTGTTCACTTGAATGGAAACGGGCACTCTATCAGATAGGTAATCTACGATTTCAATTTCTTTTGAGCTTACTATTCCTTCACTCTGAAACTGAACAACGGTTTTGCCCACAGACTTAGGGATAATCGTTCCATCTTTCGCAATTGAAACGATGCGTTCATTCTCAACTTGATATTCTCCTTTCGGTTGAATGCAAGCAAGAGCTGGAGGGACTTGCACACTATATTCATTCGCTCGCTCTTCTTTCATATTTTCAATTCCAACAATAATAATTTCTTGCATTTTCCCCTGCTCAACAAGTCTATTTACCACATGATGAACGTTCCATAATTGGCGGTTGAAGGCTGGATGAAAAATATTTTGACCATCATGCATATAGAGCACAGGATACGTGGTATTTTGTGCTTGTTTATAGCTAGGTGGTAAATAAACATACCAATTACGTTCGTTCTGCAAATGAATAGATTTAAAATTTGAAATTTCAACAATTGAATGATCACTCAAACTAATTCACTCTTTATATTAATTCATTAAATTAAATAATATATTTAAAAGAAAAGAGCGCTTTTCACACCCTTTATACTTGTTTTTGATACACGCTATACCATAACGCTAAGCTACCGGCACCAATAATCTCGACATATTCTCCAAGTTCGGATGAAATAACTTCTACTTCCTCCTTACGAGCTAAGAAAGATCGCTCATTCACTTCCTGTTTAATAATTGACGTTAGATCAACGCCAGCAAGGGTTAATGGACCAGACACAACAATTTTTTTAAGGTGAACCATATTCACAAACGAAGCCAGAACGACCGCTATTCGCTCAGCTGCTTTTTCAACAACGCGCCTAGCTTTACCTTCTTGATTGGCTACTCGCTGTAGCACTTCTTGGATATCTTGTGCCTGTAGTTCTTCTACAATGGCTTGCTCTGATGCATATTGATTGAGACAGCCGCTGCTTCCGCACCAACATGGCTTTCCATCTGGCAGGTATGTCATATGGCCGAACTCACCTGCTCCTGTTAACCCACTGCGATATAATTCGCTTTTCAACACTAAGCTTGCTCCGATACGATATCCAAGGTACAAACACATAAAATCAGCAACTTGCTTTCCTTGTCCAAACATCTTTTCTGCTAAAGTTAAGGCACTTACGTTATTATCAAAATAAATAGGAAGCTTTAACTTCTGCTTTAGATATTGCACAATGGGCACATCAGGCCAACCAATTATATCGTTTCCTAAAAGCTTACCTTCTTTCAAATCAACTGCTCCCAATGAGCCGATCCCGATGCTCGCTACGTCTACTTCTTGCGCATTAATATACTCACTAATTCTACGTGCCACAAACTCTAAATACTCTTCCAGGTTAAAATCTGCTGGAACAGGAACCACTTGAATATTACGCGTCTCTCCTTTTAGGTTTACTAACCCCACTCGGATTGTCTCCATACTAATGTGAACTCCAACTGCCCAATAAGCATCGCCTTGTAAATCCAACGCGATGGATTTTCGCCCTACTCGCTTTGTTCCTTCTTGAACATCTCCGCGCTCAATGATAAAGCCTTCCTGGATCAATTCAGCTGTAATATAAGTAATTGTTGCTGGTGTTAGCTGTGTAATCTCAGCAATTTTCTGTCTCGACATCGGTCCGTTTTGCAGCAAAACTCTGAGTACCAATGACTGATTTAACTGTTTTGTTCGCGCTGTATTTTGACCTTTTAATACCATATCTCTCTATCTCCTATTACATCTTTGTATTTACTGGTATTTTTTATTATACCATGCACGCATTGAAATAATAGCGCCACTTTCCCTTCTGAAAAAGCGCTTCTAAGGTAGAGCCACCATTTTCACCAATAATAGCTTTTGGAAACAAGTTTTCGTTGTACCATTTTGAGATATAGCTGACCCCATCTATCGCCCCATCACTATGTAGTCCAATATCAGTTGGATCTAGCGATTGCTTCTCTTGTTTAAACACATAGCTTCCCATACCGCTCAATACAGCATTGGCAAAATAAAAATTATCCCATGGAGCCAAGAAACCGTATTGCCCTGCGTTTTGATTAGATTTTGAAATTTCGTAAAGTTCATTCATCGTTTTGGGCGCCTTCTTCATAAGGTCTTTATTATATAGAAAAATAGGTGTTTCAATAGCTTTTGGTAGTCCGTAAAGTTTCCCAGCATAAGATTCTGCTCGGATTGATTGTTCTGTAAATGCCGATACAGTTGATGACTCTACTGTCACGGGTGCAATGACACCTTCTAGTGCTAGCTGACCAATTTGATCATGAGGTAAAGCTGCAATGATTTTCTTTATCTTCATAATAAAACCCCCTACCCAACAATTAATTAATTATTTTAATTAATTTATTTATGGTTCATCATTATAATCCGGTTTTCTATTATTGTAAGCACTTACACCATCTTTTTTAAAATAAAACTCTTATGTTTTTCTATTGACACATTATTAAAATACTCATAATATAAGATTCAATCAATATTAATTAAACAAATTAATAAATTAAATTTGAAAGGATGTTTCTAATGCTTCGTTCTTCTATTTATCATCGACCGAAAAATAATTTTGCGTATGCGTACGATGAAGAAACTCTACATATCCGATTGCAGGCTCAAAAAGGAGATCTCCAAGATGTGACTCTTATTCATGGTGACCCTTACATATGGGAAAACGGTGAATGGATTTATTCAACAAGTTCTATGAAGCTTGTAGGTTCTGATGACTTGTTCGATTATTGGCAGGCTATCATTCGTCCTCCACATGCTCGCTTACGATACGGATTTATTTGCAACGATGGAAAAGAATCTTTAACGTATACGGAAAGAGGATTTTTTGAAGATGTTCCTACCCATTGTCACTACTATTTTGCTTTTCCATTTTTAAATAAAATAGATGTTTTCTCCCCTCCTTCATGGGTAAAAGACACGGTTTGGTATCAAATTTTTCCTGAGCGTTTTGGGAATGGAAATCCAAAGTTAAACCCAACGAACACCTTATCATGGGGAGAAACACCTACTCAAAGCAGCTTTTTTGGTGGCGATTTTGAAGGGGTCATTAATCATCTCGATCACCTTATTGAACTAGGAATTAACGGCATTTATTTCACACCTATTTTTAAAGCAATGACCAACCATAAATACGATACAATTGATTATTTTGAAATTGATCCACATTTTGGAGATAAAGAGACATTTAAGCGACTTGTAGACGAATGTCACAAACGCGATATTAAAATCATGCTTGACGCCGTCTTCAATCATAGCGGCTACTATTTTGAACCGTTTCAAGACGTTATTAAATACGGTGAAAGCTCGAAATACAAGGATTGGTTTCACATTGCCAAATTCCCGCTTAATCCAGGAAACCAGCTATCTTATCGTACGTTTTCCTTTGAGCCAACCATGCCAAAGTTAAATACAGAAAATAAAGATGTGCAAAATTATTTACTAGAAGTAGCAGAGTATTGGATTCGAGAATTTGATATTGACGGATGGAGATTAGATGTAGCGAATGAAGTAGATCACCATTTTTGGCGATTGTTCCGCAACCGAGTAAAAGCAATTAAACCGGACGCATATATCCTAGGTGAAATTTGGCATGATGCAATGCCTTGGCTGCAGGGAGATCAATTTGATGCTGTGATGAATTACCGCTTTACAAACGCAGCGATTGACTTTTTTGCAAAAAAACAAACTACCGTAGAGCAATTCCAAAACGAACTGGTTCACGTGTTGCAATCTTATCCGCAGCACGTAAACGAGGTTGCTTTTAACCTGTTAGGTAGCCACGATACAGCGCGAATTTTAACCGTATGTGAAGAAGATACAAATCGTTTAAAGCTGCTTTATTTGTTCCAACTTTCCTTCACTGGAACACCTTGTATTTATTACGGTGACGAAATTGGCATGACAGGTGGAGATGACCCCTTATGCCGTAAGTGTATGGAATGGGATGAAAACAAACAGGACCTTGAATTATTTCATTTTGTTCAAAAACTTATTTCACTTCGTCAACAAAGCCCAGCTTTCTCCAAGGGAGAATTCTCGTTCCATGCTATAAATGAGTCTCTTGTAAGCTATCGCAAAACGCTTGGTGATGAAGAGCTACTCATTATCATTAATCCAACAAACCGTTCATTAAAGGTTAAATTTCCTACTTCATTTGCTGACAGCATTGATTTATGGACAAATAAGCACGTATCAAACGATTTGATGTTAAACGAAAATGAATTTGTGATTATGCGTAAAATGAAATAACCGAAATGGCCATGATGATAGTCATGGCCATTTCAGTTATTTCATTTTAACTTTTATAGACTTCACCTTAATTAACGAGAACAACAAAAAACAAGCCCAACCAAGAACAGGTTGGGCTTAATTCATACATTTATTTCATAGAGGGGGTCTACTGAAAAAAGCTCTACAGCGGACTTATTATTGTGATATTGAGAAAATCGTTATAATCAATGTTGGTTCGGTAACCCTAAAGTTGTTACTTGACTTTCCTGAGTTACTGCACCAACTGATGCTACACCTGCCACCAATGTAAATGCTAATGTTAATCCTACTAATAATTTTTTCATAGATATTTCCTCCCCTTATTGTGATTAATGTTAGTGTAGCATAAGATTTTTTTTCGTGAATTTGATGATATGGGCGAATATACCTGTTTAAACGGGCTTATTCTTCTAATTCGCCTTATTTTCTCAATAATTATAATAATAGGAATATTTTTGTTTTTTCATACGAAAAGTTCATTAATTTCACTTTTCACTAACTCCGTGAACTTTTCATTCCTTTGTAACTGGAAGATATGGACGGATTTCTCTAAGTATTCTTTCCCTTGCTTAACTCTTCCAAGCTTTATTAAGTTTTCACCAGTTTGGTAGTGAAGTTCACCAAATAAATACATGGACTCATTGGTTATGCAAAGATCGATTCCTCTACTGCTGTAGGTAATCGACTCTTCGTACTGTTTCATATCAGCTAATGTTTTCGATAATCCATATAAAATACGAACCTTCAGCATCTCTTGACGAATTTGTGGAAGTGCCGTTATATGCTTTAGCGCTTGTCTATATAGTTCTTCTGCATTTTCATATTCTTTTTCTTCATGATAAATGATAGCTACGCTGTTTAAAATCTCAATTTCTTTTTCTTTATAAAACGTCTTCGACTGCTTGGTATAGTCAATCGCTTCGTATAAAAGACTGAATGCTTTCTCTTTTTGCTTATGCAAGTAATACGTACAAATTCCTTCATGCCACGTTAAAAACTGCTTATTTAGCGTTGGTTGAAACAATGGACTTTCTTTTTCCTTCTTTATAATATGGTCAATCGCCTCATAGTCTCTTTGGCGAATATATTGACGGATAAGTGATTTTACTGCATCCACATAATCTAATCGGGGAGACTCAACTGTATCAAAAAAATAGTTTACATCTACGCCCAAACGCTTTGATAGCTTATACAGCGTAATGCTAGAAGGATACTCTTCACCATTTTCAATTTTGCTAATCTGCGCTTGGGTACAAATATCTTTTGCTAATTCTTGTTGAGTTAGCTCCGCCATTTTTCGAAGTTCTCTCATGACACGCCCAATTCTGTACTCTCTCATCTCATTCCTCACCCTTATATAAAATTTCAACCAATAGTATGTGTTTCTCTTTTTCTTAAGCAAATTCCTTTATCTAAAGACATAAAATCCGCTTTCCAAGACGTTTATAGGTCCTTGTATCAAAATAAACGATAAAACACAATATAAGTTTCGCAAATTTCACAAAATAAGCTACTGACTGTCGAAACCATACATAAAAAACCTGCATCTTAGCTGTTAGAATACGCCTAACAGCTAAGATGCAGGTTATAAGAGCCAGCTTTTATTCATAGATTGGATACGCGCTAAATTTATAATCTCTGCCCAGTTGTGTTACGGTAACATGCTCAAACTCTAGTGCGTCTGACATTTTCTCAGCACCCTTTCCTTCCACAAAAGTAGGGGCATCTTCACCTCCAGCAATCTTTGGTGCCACGTAAAGCTCGAGCTTATTAATTAGCTGTTGTTCAATAAAGGATGCGTTCACTTGTCCTCCACCTTCAATTAAAAGAGAAGAAACCGAATGCTCACCCACTATTTCAAGCATTTGAGATAAGTTCACATGCTTTTCACCGCTTGTGACAAAGACTTTTACACCTTGTTCTTCAAGAGATTTTCTTTTTCTATCATCATAATTACTCGTTGTAAAAATCCACGTTGGCGCTTGTTTATCCGTCACTACTTTTGCGTCCAGCGGCGTTCTTAGCTTTGAATCCAACACGATGCGAATTGGATTGCGACCACCTTCAAGACGAGTTGTTAATGATGGATTATCTTCAATAACTGTTTGAACCCCGACTAGAATTGCACCTGTTTCGTGACGAAGTTGATGAACATCTTTTCTAGCATCTTCTGACGTAATCCATTTGCTGTGAGAAGACGCCGTTGCAATTTTGCCATCTAGCGTAATGGCAGATTTTAAAATAACAAACGGCTTTTTTACCGTAATGAAGTGATTAAACACCTCGTTCATTTGACGAGATGCTTCTTCACATATCCCCACTTCAACTTCAATGCCCGCATTCTTTAAAATACTTACTCCTCGTCCTGCCACAAGTGGGTTTGGGTCAAGCGTAGCAATGACGACTTTTGACACTTCTGCTCGAACAAGCGCTTCTGCGCAAGGACCGGTGCGACCATGGTGGGAACACGGTTCTAACGTAACATATGCCGTGCTTCCCTTTGCTAACTCACCGGCCATATTTAAAGCATGAATTTCAGCATGAGGACCCCCCGCTTTTAAATGCGTACCAATTCCTACAATGCGGTTATCATTTACAATCACGCATCCAACAAGTGGATTAGGGTCCGTTTGCCCTTTTGTAGCCTTTGCATTTTGAATTGCAATGTTCATGTAAAATTCGTGACTAATCAAACCAGTACCTCCTCACCTAAGTGACCGGAGCGCTGCACTTTTGTTTGAAGATATTTTTCATTAAACTCTGATACGTCTCCCCAAAGTGGAATACGGCCAGATAATGAAGCACCGTTCTCTTCTAATGCCGTAAGCTTTTTTGGGTTATTTGTAATTAAAATAACCGGCTTTCTACGAATCTGCTTTAGCACGCTGATTGCTTCTTTATATTGACGAGTATCATCAGCGAACCCTAACTCTTCGTTCGCTTCAACCGTATCAAACCCATTTTCTTGAAGCACGTAAGCCATGGCTTTACTAAATAAGCCAATTCCTCTTCCTTCATGATTTGCTAAATAAAATAAGGCACCCGCTCCGTTTTCTGTAATCATCTTCATGGATTGTTTCAACTGGAATCCGCAGTCGCAACGCTTGCTTCCAAAAATATCACCTGTATGACAAATACTGTGCATGCGAATTAATGCTTGATCCGCTTCTTTAAAGTCTCCATATACAAGTACGCTAGACTGCTGTAAATCAGCTAAATTAGCAGAATTCATCTGTTCAACTAGCTCTTCTAAGCTAAGTTCTCCTTGTTCCACATCATCCGAACGTAACCAAGAATACCATTGAAAGATTTTAGTTTCTCCTTCTAAGTTAACCGGTAAACGAATTGGTCCTACAACGTATATATAATGATCTTGATTATTAATGACATTTACTTTATCTTTTAGTGCATCTATCACTTTTTCATTTAACATATTGGTTCCTCCTGACAATCACATTACATTCTTATTTTAAACTAATTAATGTCATCCTTCCAATTTGGATGCTTTACATTCCATTTGGTTACTTTTTGTAAGTTAATTTAATTATAAAAGTTACATTTATATTTGTAAATCATTTTATCTCAAAGTAAATAATTTGAACACTATTTATTACGCGTCAATGTGCTATATATAATTTTACAAGGGTAAGGAAACGAAAGAAAAGCACAGCGAATAATTTCTTCACTGTGCTTTTTTAAGCTTTTTCACCAATTTTTTATTTATTTACTATCTGTTTTTCCAACGCTACCCTAGAGGTAACTTTCGAATAGCGACCGTGCAGAGCATAATAAACTACAAGTGCCATCACACCAATAATAGCACACACACCGTACATTCCTTGATAACCAATTGAACCAGAGACAACCGCTAATACAGAGGATCCCACTCCCAATCCTGAATCAAATAAAACAAAGAACGTAGCTGTGGCAACTCCACGACGCTGCGGTGGTGATACTTTTATTGCAATAGATTGTAAGCTTGATGTTAACGTTCCAAACCCAATTCCAATCAAGCCACCAGCTAGTAGGAAAGTCGTCCCTGAAGACGCTTGACTGATAAGAAATACACCGATTGTAAACAGTAGAATGGCTGGATAAACAACGAAGTTCTCACCATAGCGGTCAAACCATTTTCCTGTAAATGGACGAGACAATAATAAACAAACCGCATACACAACAAAGAAATAGCTTGCTACGCTTGTGAAGTTCATCTCGTTAGCAAAGACAGACACAAACGAAATAATGCTTGCGTACGCAAATGAAAGCACAAAGCCAGCTAATGCAATCGGAAGTGCTTTGAATTCAAATAGGCTTGCTAGGAAAGATGCCTTCACTTCTGTAGAGTTTTTCACTATTTTTAGCGTTGGAACTTTTAGTACCAAGCTACATAATAACCCTAACACTGATGCTACAATTGCTACTGTAAAAACGGCTGAATGCCCAGATACTTCGATTAGTGTTAATCCCATAAACGGTCCAATTACCATCGCTAGGTTCATAAATGTAGCAAAGTAGCCCATTCCTTCTCCACGACGATCATCAGGAATAACGTTTGCTACAATTCCCCCAGTAGCTGTTGTTGCCATTCCGAACCCAATTCCGTGCAATACGCGAAGCAGCAGCAAACTTGAAAGTGAATTGATTTGACTATATAAAACCGAACCAATTAAAAAAAGCACCGCTCCAATGACTAGAATTCTCTTTTGACCAAAGGTAATCATCCATTTTCCAGAGAGCGGGCGAAAAATAATAGCTGAAATTAAAAACACTGTAACAATAAGTCCTAAACTGCCTTTATCTGCTTGTAAAATGTCTGTAGCATATAAAGGAAGCGTAACTGTCATCATATAAAAAACAACAAAAATAAAAAAGCTCGTCATCGAGACGGCTACAAAATCTTTCGTCCATAGCTTTGACTTACTCATTTCATTCCTTCCTTTCCTTTAAACAATTATCATGTTAATTTCCATAAAAATAATTAGTATACAAATTATATGAACTAAAACTATTATAGTGATAATTTCCTTTTATGTCAATTCACTTTTTGGTATCCTCACTTCTGTTTCCAGCTTCTCACAAAACAGCCAGGCAAAGCGGATCACGTGCTTTCCACTTTACCTGGCTGTTAATTACCTTCTTTAATCACTTGAATTTCTTCCGCATTCCCTTTTGCTGGGACTGTGTACTTGACGCTTTCACCTTTCTTTAACCATGCTTTCACTAGTTGACCTTTTTTGTAGGTAACAGATGAATCAGGCACCTTTAAGTAAATAGGCTGAATGGTATCATCACCTAATACTTCGTTTGTCGTATAATTAAGCGCTACGTCCCTAGGAATGACGTTCGCAACTAAAATTTCATCCTCTTTCACTTCCATGATGCGACCTTGGATTACGTACCCTTTGTTATCTTCACTTTGCTGACTTGAGCACCCTATTAAAATCATAATAAAGCTTATTAACCCTATGAATGCAAGAACCTGTTTTTTCATCGTTTTTATCTACTCCTATTTTAAGGCTCTTTTTATTATAACGTGTTTTTTACCCTTTTTTCCAATTAATCAAAGAGTTT
>NZ_BCVD01000019.1 GCF_001591565.1 Priestia flexa NBRC 15715
CCTCCACCAAGCATAGACTGCTTATAATCAATCTTAACTCCTTTTAAAATCGGCACACTTTCTTTATCAACAAGAATTTGAATGCCATGTTGCTCAAACTGCATATCGTCTTCACTAACTTCGTGTGCGAAGCCCATTCCGTATGATAAACCTGAACAGCCTCCTCCGTTAATCGTTACGCGAAGGTAAGCATTCTCTTCTTCATGTTCTTTCATCATATCTTTTATTTGAAAGCTAGCCGCTTCTGTAATTTCTAGGATATCTTGACTCATAGTTAGATGACCTCCTTTTACCTATAAGTATACGCTGTGAGTACATGATGAACAACTACTCTGCTTTCAGTTCTTAATAGTAATAAACGCCATCACAAATAACAACTGCTGGACCTTTCATTAGTACATGGTTATTTTCTTTCCATGTAATGGTTAAGTCTCCACCCGCCAAGTGAACAATTGTGGGAGTATTTTTTTGCGTAAGATTATTTAAAACAGAAGAAACAACTGCTGCACATGCACCGGTTCCACAAGCTTGCGTTACACCTGAACCTCTTTCCCAAACGCGAAAATGCATTTCTGATTCATTCATAATCTCTACAAATTCAACATTTACACCTTCCGGAAAACGTGGATCCTTTTCAACCACTGGTCCTAATGTATGAAGAGGTGCTTTTTCAATATTTTCTACATAAAATACAACATGAGGATTTCCCATCGATACAGCTGTACCTATAAGCTCTTCGCCACCGAACTCCATTTTCTCTGACACGATGCTGTTACCTTCAAATCCAAGCATTGGAACTTCAGCTGGCTTTAATTTTGGTTTCCCCATATCAATTGTTACTTCATTTACTTTTTTATCCTGCAAATGAACAGTCGCATGGACAAGACCTGATAATGTTTCAATTGTAAACTCTTCTGTTTCTACTAAATTATGCTCATATGCATACTTAGCTACACATCTTAAGCCATTCCCACAATTTTTTGCTTCTGAACCATCGTTGTTAAATACGCGCATTTTAACATTCCCTTTAGTAGAAGGACAAATTAGAATCATCCCATCTGACCCGATGCCCGTATAGACGTTTGATACCTTAATAGCAACAGAAGCTAAATCTTCTTCCGCAATATGCTCTTCAAATAGATTGACGTAGATATAATTATTTCCAAGCGCGTGCATTTTTGTAAAAGCAAATTTTTTCATTTAATCACCCATTATTTTTTAGTATGGTCTTAGTATAAAATCATTCAATGTAGGAAACAATAAGAACATCCCCCGTTTCCCAACTCTTTAGCCAAAATGGTTAAGGAGTTTTTATTTTTCTATCACAAACACTACAAAAGACCCAAAACACGAAACAAAAAGTGTATAATATAGTTATAAAGAATCATTGAACTTCAAAAGGAGGAAATGAATTGGAAACCCTACATCCTCTTTATGATAAAAAAATCGCTTGTGCTTTGTGTAGCCACAGCTTTTATTCTAAAAAAGTCCGATCTCGCTTTTTAAAGGCTCAAAGATACGATACTGATTTTTTTATTTATTATGAAAACCCAAAGTTGCACCCTATCATATATGATGTCGTAATCTGTCCAAAGTGTGGATATGCGAGTACAGAACAATTCTCAAGACTTTTTCCTCCAGGTAGTGCAAACCAAGTTAAGGAAAAGGTCACAAAAAATTGGAGCTACCAGCCATATGATCAAGAACGAACGTTGCAACAAGCAATAAATGCTTACAAGCTGGCTATTTATTGTGCCAACATAAAAAAAGAAAAGTCATCTGTACTCGCAAGCCTCACGCTACGAGTAAGCTGGCTATACCGACTGCTTGATGACATCCAACAAGAGAGAGCTTTCGCTTTACATGCATTAAAGTGCTACACCACAGCATATTTAGAAGAAACGTTCCCTTCTAACAGTAACGAAGTTCGATTGTTATATATTATAGGAGAACTAAACTATCGGCTTGGGTTTCAGCAGCAGGCGCTTCTCTATTTTTCAGAAATTATCTATAAACATAAAAATCATCCCGATCGCAAAACATTTGAGCGAACTAAAGAAAGATGGCATGAGATTCGTAGCATATCATAGCAAAACAGAAGCGGTAATGCCTATAGGCATTACCGCTTCTACTTTTACTCTATATTAAAACATTGGGTTCTCTTCCAAATGTGTGTAGATAGCTGCTACTAATTCTTCTGGTGTGTCAGCAGCTACAACATCCCCGTTTACTAAAGCAAAAGGAGACCGTGCACACTTTCCACAATAACCCAAACATCCATACTCAACAATATCTAAATTCGGATCTTTTTCTAACTCTTCCAACGCAAGCTGAGAACCGCTAGCTAAATTGCTGATACAAAATTCAATAATTGGTTGAATCACTATTCTCACCTCTCTACTAATTGTTTATCCTACCTTGTTTTTAAAAAGACGTCAAATATCCAAACTGCATGCTGATAAGGAAATTATGTTGAAACATATTGTGGTTTTTATTCAATTTAGTTATACTTTTATGTGAATACAAACAAAACAGGTTATATTAAATTATTATTTAAGTAAAATATGCTATGCAAAATCGAATGCGATTGACGTATCGGTTTCGTTTTGTATGCCTATATGTTTTAAGCAATTCAATTAGTATAGAGAGAATAAAATGTCTAAACGTAAAGGGGAAATCCAGATGAAGAACCTTGTGATACTCGGTGGAGGATATGGTGGTATGCGTGTCCTACAGCGACTTTTTCCAAATCAACTGCCAGAGGATGTACATGTAACATTGGTTGATAAAGCACCTTATCACTCATTAAAGACTGAATTCTACGCGTTAGCGGCTGGAACCATTTCAGATCAGCACGTTCGCGTTTCTTTCCCAGAGCATCCTCGTTTATCTATTCGCTATGGCTTCATTACAAACATTGATCTTGAAAATAACCAAGTTCACCTTGAAGACAACGAAGTCCTCCATTATGATGATCTAATTATCGGACTAGGGTGTGAAGATAAATATCACGGCGTGCCGGGCGCACCGGAGCATACATACAGCATTCAAACAATCGATGCTTCTCGCGCTACATATCAAGCGTTAAACAATTTACCTGCTCATGCAACCGTATCGATTGTCGGAGCTGGTCTTAGCGGTGTTGAATTAGCTAGTGAGTTAAAAGAAAGCCGTTCTGATTTAAATATCATGCTATTCGATAGAGGAAAATTAATTTTATCTTCATTCCCAGAACGTTTGAGCAATTATGTTCAAGACTGGTTCACTTCTAACGGTATTGAAATTGTGAACAACGCCAATATCACGAGAGTAGAACAGAATACTCTATACAATCATGATGAACCAATTAAAAGCGATGCGATTGTGTGGACAGCCGGCATTCAACCAAACAAGGTCGTTAGGGATTTAAACGTTGAGAAAGACACTCAGGGTCGCGTAGTCTTAACAAAATATCATAATCTGCCTAACAATGAGAATGTCTATGTATTGGGAGACTGTGCTAGCTTACCACATGCTCCTAGTGCTCAACTAGCTGAGGGGCAAGCAGAGCAGATTGTTCAAGTGTTAACAGCACGATGGAAGAATGAAGAGCTACCTACTGAGTTACCAACGATTAAACTTAAAGGCGTATTAGGCTCTTTAGGAAAAAAACACGGATTCGGATTAGTAAACGATCGCGCAATTACGGGTCGAGTTGCTCGCTTATTAAAGTCAGGTATTTTATGGATGTATAAATACCATAACGGTTAATAAAAAAACGCCTAAAAGGCGTTTTTTTATGCAGACACAAATCCATATTTCTCTAATTCTTCAAAAATACGCTTTAGCTTTGGATTCCCTTCTCCAACAATCTCATTGTTAATTAGAATAACTGGATAAAACAAATCTTCATCAATTACTTTTTGCGAGAACTCCTGTTTCTCTTTTTCATCCACAGGTGGGTTATAAATATCGATATAACGTATGTTAAATGATTCATTCGGGTATTTTCGACTAAGCGCCGCCTCAAGCCACTCCTGTGTGTCTTTTGAAGATGGTAAATTCACGCAGCTTGCACAAATAATTTCTGCTCCATATACACAAATCTCAACGTTGTTTTTTTCCATATTTGTTCCCCCTATTCCCATGCTATGGCTCTTTCAATAAAGAAAGCTTCCACTCTATCTTATCTTTATTGTACACAAAAACTATTTAAAGAACATCGTTTTTCAAGTTGAACGAACGTAATCAAAGATTCTTGAATAGATTTTTTATGTAAGAGCGTTTATAATGTAACTAGAGAAGGAAAGGAGTCGATAATCATGGCTGAAATGGAAATGCATGAACAAGTACAAGAAGTATTAGATAAGCTTCGTCCATTTTTACTTCGCGATGGTGGAGATTGTGAATTAGTCGACGTTGAAGATGGCATTGTAAAATTACGTCTTCTAGGCGCTTGTGGCAGCTGCCCAAGTTCAACAATCACGCTAAAAGCAGGTATTGAACGTGCTCTTTTAGAAGAAGTACCTGGTGTTGTAGAAGTTGAACAAGTTTTCTAATGATCCCTTATATAACAAACCCTCAAGCGATGCTTGAGGGTTTTTGCTTTAGTTTGTTACGACCTGAGCGTCTACATATACACCTTTTGTATCAATACCTACTACGTCAACTTCACAATGAGATAATTTTATAGCTAAATGCTTAGCAATGTCTTTTCCTTTTCCAATAGGTGCTAAGCATAATACACTTGGCCCCGCTCCGCTCAGCACTGTTCCGTAAGCTCCTAACCTTTTAGCTTCTACTCTCGCAATGGCTAGCTCTGGTACCAATTTTGTTCGATAAAGCTCATGGTATAAATCTTTTTCCATAAATGTTCCTACCGCTTCAAAATCACGATTCATCAGTGCAGACACAAGCATATTCCCAATTGCTCCGGCTTCTACTGCTGTTCGATAATCAATTACCTTCGGCAAAGCATTACGGGCATCAGCTGTTTTTAATTCGTATCTCGGAATAATCATTATTACTTCAGCTTGTAAGTTGGGAATATGATTGATATACGTTTCATCTTCATGATGATATCCAATCACGACGCCTCCATAAATAGAAGGACTTACGTTATCCGGGTGACCTTCCATTAGGCTGCTAATTCGCAGCTTGTCTTTTTGCGATAAATTAAGCTTAGCAAGCTGATTAGCAAGTTCAATACCTGCAACAATTGCAGAAGCACTGCTTCCAAGCCCCCTAGCTAACGGTATATCGCTTGAGACATACACTTTTGCTGCTGGAAGAGTTACTTCATATTGCTTTGCTACATCTTCGGCAACCTGATACATTAAGTTGTCCTTGCCTGTTGGTATTCCTTCAACATCAGCTGTCTTTGGTACAAATACCCACTGTTCAGCTGGCTCCACTGTTAAAATCAAGTAGCGCCCAAGAGCGATTCCAATGGAATCAAACCCGGGCCCTAAATTAGCAGAGCTCGCTGGCACTGTGATTTTAAAGCGGTCAAAAGTTAACATGAAGCGACAACACCTTCAATATATTCAAACACTTTTTCTTCTTCATTTGGCAATACAACTGGCTTAACATCATGTGCGTCAATTGCTACGTTCGGATCTTTTAATCCATTTCCAGTTAGCACTGCTACTACTGTTGAACCTTTGGCAATTTTCCCTGATTTTACGTCTTTTATTACACCAGCGATTGATGCACAAGACCCAGGCTCTGCAAAAACACCTTCTCTTCTAGCAATTAAGCGATATGCATCTAAAATTTGCTCATCCGTCACTTCATCAATTTTGCCTTTTGATTCATTAGCTGCATTTACCGCATAATCCCAGCTTGCTGGATTACCGATACGAATTGCTGTTGCAATTGTCTCTGGATTTTCAATTACTTCGTTTCGAACGATTGCTGCTGCTCCTTCAGCTTCAAAACCGTGCATAAGAGGCAGACCGCTCTGATTACGCTCATTATACTCTTTGAAACCTTTCCAATATGCTGTAATATTCCCGGCGTTCCCAACAGGAATTGCTAAAACGTCAGGTGCTTTTCCTAACTGTTCACAGATTTCAAAAGCTGCGGTTTTTTGCCCCTCAATTCGGTAAGGGTTCACAGAGTTTACAAGAGATACAGGTGCTGTTTCACTAAGTTTTCGAACCATTGAAAGTGCTTGATCAAAGTTTCCTTCAATTGCTACAATTTCTGCTCCGTACATAACAGCTTGAGCGAGCTTACCCATTGCAATTTTTCCGTTTGGAATAACAACGATACAGCGCATGCCTGCACGTGACGCATAAGCTGCTGCTGCTGCAGACGTATTACCAGTAGATGCACAAATGACTGTGTTACTTCCTTCTTCTTTTGCTTTTGCAACGGCCATGACCATACCTCGGTCTTTAAATGAACCTGTAGGGTTTAAACCTTCTACTTTTACATGCAAGTTAATGCCAAGTTCTTCCGATAAATATGGAAGATGAATAAGCGGCGTATTTCCTTCATGTAGTGTTAACATTGGTGTTTCTTCTGTTACTGGCAAGAACTCTTTATATTGGTGTAATAAACCTTTCCACATTATACGATGCCAACTCCCTCTACTCGATAACTGCTTTTTACGTTTTCAACGATTGGTAAGTCTCTTAATTGTTGTAAAATTTCTTCATAGTCTTTTTGAGATGTTTTATGTGTTACAACAACGATCTCTGCAAGTTCGCTTCCTGTAACCGGTAATTGAATAATTTTTTCAAAGCTTACGCCGCGTTCAGAAAATAATGTTGTTAATTTGGCAAATGCGCCTACCTGATCTTTTACGTGAATACGTAAGAAGTGTTTAGAAAACTTTTGGTCTTCTGTTTTCAACTGTTTTGGGAATTGAGGCGTTACGGCACTCTTTCCATTGACCCCTAATCTCAAGTTTTTCATCACGCCCACAAGATCCGATACAACTGCAGTTGCTGTCGGTAAACTACCCGCTCCAGGACCATAAAACATTGTTTCTCCAACCGCTTCTCCATACACATAAACCGCATTGTACTCATCGCTAACTGATGCTAATGGATGTGTATCCGCTAATAACGTTGGCTGAACACTTACTTCGACGTTGTCTCCGTCTCGATGCGCGTATCCAATTAATTTCACTGTATATCCTAATTGTTTACTATATTGTAAATCTTCTTCCGTTACTTCCGTAATACCTTGAACCTGCACATCATCAAGATCAATTTTCATTGAGAAACCAAGCGTAGCTAGAATCGCCATTTTTCTTGCTGCATCCAAGCCTCCAACATCAGAAGTAGGGTCTGCTTCTGCATAACCTAGTTCTTGTGCTTCTTTTAGCACTTCTTCATATGCGCTTCCTTCTTTTGTCATCTTTGTTAAGATAAAGTTTGTTGTACCATTTACAATTCCCATCATTTTTGTAATACGATCTGAAGCTAAACCATCTGCAAGTCCACGAAGAATCGGAATTCCTCCAGCAACACTTGCTTCATAAAATAAATCGCAGCCATTTTCTGATGCAACCGTTAATAACTCAGAACCGTAAACTGCCATCAAATCTTTATTTGCTGTTACAACGTGCTTTTTATTACGAAGAGCCGTTAAAATATAGTCTCTTGTTTCCTCAACGCCACCCATAACCTCAATAACAACATCTACATCTGGGTTATGAATGACATCCTCTACGTTTGTTGATAATTTCTCACTACTAATCTCTACATCTCTAACTTTATCAATATTTTTAACTACCACTTTTTTAACCGTTACCGGACAGCCAACTTGGTGACTTAACTTATCCTGGTGATTTTCAATAATTTTAACTACTCCACTACCAACCGTTCCTAACCCTAATAATCCTACTGAAATACTTTTTGTCATATTATTCACCTCTATGTTCTCTTCACGTATACATTTGTTTTCTTATAGTGGACATTATAGACCCTATTTTTCTTTTTTACAAGACTTTACTTTAAATTTATCTCTTTATTCGTTGAATAAAAAGACAAATTTAAATTTTTTAAATATTTCATTTCCTTATCATAACACGTATTTTCTTGTTTTTTAACATACAAAAAGCATTTCTATAAAAGAAATGCTTTTATTCTTTAACCTTGAGGCACAAGCTCTCTATTAATGATGGTAGATGGGAAATGCCCTGCTAAAACAGCTTCTATGTTTTGTACCGCTAATTTAATCATACTTGTGCGTGTTTCTACCGTCGCACTTCCAATGTGAGGTAGTGCCACTACTTTTGGGTGCATGGCTAACGGGTGTGAACCATCAATTGGTTCATTCACAAAGACATCCAGTCCTGCTGCTGCAATCTCCTCTTCATTCAACGCTTTTAACAAAGCGGCTTCGTCCACTACATCACCCCGAGAAACGTTAATAAACATCGCAGATTTCTTCATCTTTTTGAATGCTTCCTCATTAAACATATTTTCAGTTTGTTTTGTTAAAGGTGTTAAGCACACAACAAAGTCAGACTTCTCTAATACATCATCCATTGATGCATATGTAACAGGTAACTTGCTTTCAGCTTGTTCATTTCGAGAACGATTGTGATAAAGGATATTCATATCAAAACCTGCTGCTCTCTTCGCTAGCACTTCACCAATCTTTCCCATCCCAACAATTCCAAGCGTTTTATGATGAATATCTCGACCAGCTAACAAATATGGGCTCCAGCTTGTCCACTTATTTTCTTTAATATGTGCTGAAGCCTCTAAAATATTTCTAGCCGTTGTCATAAGAAGCGTCATAGCTAAATCTGCTGTGGTATCTGAAAGCACATCAGGCGTATTACAAACATAGATTTGACGCTTTGTCGCTGCTTGGATATCAATATTATCAAACCCCACAGCTAGATTCGCAATTACTTTTAAATTAGTGGCTTCCTTTAATAATTCTTCATCTACTCTATCAGATAAAACCGTTAAAAGCCCATGAGCTTTTTTTGCTTTTTCAGTGAGTACATCATGAGGTACCGGGTCTTCTTCTGAATGCCACATCTCTACTTCAGCCACTACGCGTAGTGGCTCCACGAACTTCTCCGGTATATTCCTCGTAATAAAAATAAACGGCTTGTCCATTATCTATCACCTCATTGATTTTTAATTACATAACATGACGCCTTATTGTTTACCGCAATAGGCGTCACGTCGCATTATCTTTATATGTCTTTACTCTACTTATACCACTTAAACACCGCTTGATAACCACCCTACTTCTGGTATATGGTACCGTGAAGTAGAAATTCCAACGGATTGATAAAACTGCTTTAAAAATCGCTCATAATGGGATGAGTGATCTAAGACAGCTTCTAGCTGCTTATAATAGCCTTGCTTTTGTTCTTCGCTTTGAACACTATAATATCCTTCTACCACTTCAAAATAATGCACAGGGAACAACAGTCTCGCATATAGAAGACGCCACGAAAATGATGAGAGTGGGTTAATACGTTCGTATTCACTTAAAAAGTAATGCAACTGATGTGGATTTAGCTCATAGGATGATAAATATTGTTCACGAATATACTCTGCTAAGTCTCTGCTGGGATGATCAAAGACCCAATCCACTGGGAGTTTATAGATATACTGGCTTCCCCAAGTCGTCTGTCCAAATCGGTGATGACAAATTGTAGCTGAGTCTACTGCTCTTGGCAAATCATCAATCTCTGTATCCACTAAATACTGAATGGCATTCTCTGCTAGCCCTAGATAGTATGGAAAGCTTTCGAGAAATTTCTTTTCAACTTCTTGATTAGGCAAAGCTCTCAATCGTCCATACCAAAACTCTTCCATTTGATCTAACCGCTTTTCCCACAATGATTTCCATTGACCTAACCGTTTTGAATGTTCAACTTCATAAGGAAACATTCGACCGCGCTGATGAAATTCTGCTAGCTCTGAACCAATGACAAACTGTTCATTTCGCGGTGCGGCTATCGATCGGCAAATCATAAACTTTAAATCATCTGATTCTGTAATCATATTTCCTTCTAGATTTGGCATAAATGTAGAGATATAACGGTCACCTTGGCTCATGAGAAACTGACTCATTTGATACAACTCGTTCAGCTCATCTTCTTCCACTTGATTTAAATGAATAATCGTATACAAGATGTCTCGATATTGGAAGGCTTGATAAGCGCCCAAAGTCAACAATTCATCAGGGTGTAAACCATAGCCTTCATAAATTGCTTGCTTCACGTACATCCCCTCATTTCATTGATCAAAGTTTTCCCATAAAGAAATTCAATACTTGTCATAATATTTATGCGCAATCGAATAGATTAGAATTACACAATTTATTATGATTTCCTCCGAGTGAGTCATACTAGAAGATGTAATGATATGCTCACCAAATCGTGAAGTACATGATTTACTTCTAAACATATGCTTCTGTATTCCTTTAAGCATTAAAAAATAAAAAGAAATTAGGTGATGATACTTGGAGAAAAAACACGAGCAAAGTGAAATGGAAAAAACAGCAAGAGCGTGGCTAACAAAACGTGGTGTCACAGTAAGAGATATTGCTGATCTTGTTTTTTATCTACAAAAGAAATACCACCCCAATTTAAACATTCAAGAATGTGAGTACAATGTCGAGCGCGTCATCTCAAAACGCGAAGTACAGAATGCAATTCTTACAGGTATTCAACTGGATATTTTAACGGAAAAGAAACAGGTTGAAGAGCCGCTCTTATCAATTTTAGAAAAGGACGAAGGCTTGTATGGCATAGATGAAATCTTAGCCTTATCCATCGTAAACGTGTATGGCTCAATCGGCTTTACAAACTATGGATATATTGATAAGCAAAAGCCAGGGATACTGGAAGAATTAAACGATAAATCGTCTGGAAAATGTCACACATTCCTTGATGATATTGTTGGTGCTATTGCTGCAGCTGCCTCGAGTCGTCTGGCACATCGAGCTGAAAATGTTGAATAAAAAAAGAGAGTGGTTCAATTTGAATCACTCTCTTTTCATTCATTATATTTTATCCATCCATTCTTTTAGGGAATCAACAGCATAAGTTGGCTGCTTATCATACCCCTTAAGTAGCTCTTTTGTTGTTACCCCAGTATGAACTAATAAAGTATCTAATCCTGCTTTCATTCCAGCTAAAATATCTGTATCATAATAATCGCCTACCATAAGAGTGTCTTCTTTCGGTGTTCCAATTACCTCTAACGCTTGCTCCATAATAATACTTTCTGGCTTTCCAATGAAGACTGGTTGTGTTTGAGTAGAAACCGAAACAACCGACGTTATAGAACCGTTTCCTGGAAGTAAGCCTCTTTCTGTTGGAAGTGCAATATCGCCATTTGTCGACACAAAAAATGCACCGTTACGGACGTTTAAACAAGCTTTTGCTAGCTTCTCATATGTAATTTCTTGATCTAAGCCAACGACTACAAAGTCCGTATCTTCATCTTGAATTGTGAACCCTTTTTCAGTAAGCGCATGGCGAATCCCTTCTGCACCAATTACATATACTGTACCGTTGGGTTTACGGTCATGCAAATAATTAGCCGTTGCTTGGCTTGTTGTAAACACTTGATCTTCTGTTGTGGGAATTCCGAAGCTTTCAAGCTTTTCTGCTACTTGAGCAGGTCTTTTTGTTGAATTATTCGTAACAAATAAATACGGAATACCTTTTTCTTTTAATGCAATGACGAAATCACGCGCTTCTGCAATTAATTCTGTTCCTTTATACATCGTTCCATCTAAATCAATTAAATAGCCTTTATATTGCTTCATAGCTGCCTCCTACTAATTCATTCGATAATAAAAACGCCTTCTTTATTATAAGAAAGCAGATAGAGTTACAATGCGATAATAGCTTATTTTTCCTAAAATCACAAATCAGCTCACAGTTCTTTCACGCTAATTACGGAAAGCTGAAACAGGTCCTAATTCATTTTCTAGATATGTACGAATTCGAGTTGGGAATTGACTTAAAACCTCTTTGTTCTCTTGAACAACATGTATCACTTCATCATGTTTAACATCTAAATAATCTTGTACAAGGACTTTTCGCAAATTAATTACTGCTTTTAAGCCCTGTTCTTCCGAAGTTTCTACTACCTTCTCATCCATAAGAATATCAATGATATCATCATAGCTTCCAGGATCTCTCATAATGAATCCATCAATCATTGCATTACCGACATCTAAAACGTTTTCAATTAAGAGGTGAACAACTCTTTCTAACGCTTTTTTCTCGATAGTACTTTCCCACTTAGATTGTTCAGAAAAAACAACTAGGTGCTGCTCATAAAAACGTAGTATATGTTCAATCTTTTGACGATCTACAAAGTACATGATGTTTCCTCCTAACGCTTCGCTTATAAAATTTTCTAGCAGGCTTCTCCCCACTTTTCTTTTTTCATTTGATATGATAAAAGTATGGAAAGAAGGAAGGAGCAAGAGAATGAGCGAACGCTTTTATTTATATGATGATGTAGTGAATACAAAAACTCGATTTGTTAGCTTTATGGGTGAAAATCAACGGTTTGACCTTGCTATCATTCAGTCTGATCGCTATTATGGCAAGCATCTTGTCTTAGATATTCAAGGGGGACGCTTTGCTATTATTGGCTCAGATGATTTAGAGGAACCAAATTATTTAGAGCACATATTTAAGCTTTCAGAAGAAGATGGTCAAGAACTTAGAGAGTTCTTATACGAGGTCATTTAATGAGAAAGGCAGCGGAAAGAAAGTACATCTTCTGCTGACCTTTTTTATTTATTTACTTTTTTCAGTACAAAATACGCACAGCCAAAATTACAATATTCGTGTAAATAATCTTGAATTGTACTTATTTTTGTATCATATGTAGCTTTTTGATTACGGTCATCAAAAAAACCTTTTAAACGCAGCTGATTATAGCCCCAATCGCCTAATATATAGTCGTAGCGACTAAGCACATCAATATATCGACTTCGAAAAGCTTCCTCATCAAACCCTTCTCGTTCTTCTTTGATTACTTCATAGCAAACATTATTAACACAAATCATTGTTTCACCTCTTCTCTTCAAAATTACCATACCACATTTTGAAATTTTTTTCTAAACAATCGTTTGATTAAAAAACATGAAAACCAGCAATTTACAGGCAATTTTTTAACCAATCGCCGCAACCTATAGATAGGGAGGTCGTTTACAGTGAAAAAATATTTAATTTATTGCGGCATGTTAACAATGGTTGCATTATCAGGTTGTCAGGCAGGGGGCGAAACAGATAATGAAGCACTATCACCTAATAATCCAAATGCTATTAATGTAGCTGATCATAACGATTTATATAACAAAGAAAAGGATAACGATACCGATTATGGGTACGTACGTTATCAAAAATCACCTGTTGCTAACGATACTGAAAAGGCACAAAACATTGCTACACTTGACCGTGAGGAAGCAGCTGATTCAATTAGTAAACTTAGTTCAGCCATTCCAAATGTGAATGACGTAGCTACGCTTGTGACAGATGAAGACGTGCTAATCGCGTATAAAACAGACACAAAAGATCGAAATGCTACCGCTGATCAAGTAAAACGGACAGCAATGTCTATTATGCCCCGTTATTATCACGTATACGTATCAGATAACCCACAGCACATTCAAGATATCGAACGCTTCAGTGAAGCAAATACGAAAGACAAGTCTGTGGAAGAGTCCATTCATTTAACCATTAAAGAAATGCTTAAATCTCCTCAAGGTCGTAAGATGAACGATGGTGAGAATGCAAACGGCGAGGGAAAAAACGAATTGAATGAACATGTAACAGATGAAAAGATGAAATAAAAAAGGAAAAAAGGCGATGGAAACACCGCCTTTTTCATTACCCGTTATTTTGCTTTTGCTTTGAAGCAGCATTTACTTGTTCATCCGCATGGTAAGAAGAACGCACAAGTGGACCAGCTTCAACGTGGCTAAATCCTTTAGTTAAAGCAATTTCTCTAAGCTCTTCGAATTCACTTGGGTGATAGTACTTCTGAACTTTAATATGTTTCTTTGTCGGCTGTAAATATTGACCGATTGTCATGATATCTACATTATTTGCTCGCAGGTCATCCATCGTTTCAATGATTTGCTCTTTTGTTTCTCCAAGCCCAATCATAATGCTCGATTTTGTAGGAATATCTGGTTGCATTTCTTTTGCACGACGTAAAAATTCTAATGAACGCTCGTATGTAGCTCTTGCACGCACACGAGGCGTTAATTCGCGTACTGTTTCAATGTTATGGTTTAAAATATCAGGGCGAGCATCCATTACCATGCGGAGGTTCTCTTCTACTCCACCCATATCTGAAGGTAATACTTCGATTGTCGTAAATGGATTTTTACGGCGAATAGCGCGAATTGTCTCTGCTAGTACACCTGCTCCACCGTCTTTTAGATCGTCACGCGCAACTACCGTAATAACAGCGTGCTTTAAGTTCATTAGCTGAACTGAATCTGCTACGCGTTCTGGCTCTTCCAAATCTAACTCTGTTGGTAAGCCTGTTTTCACAGCACAGAAGCGACACGCACGTGTACAAACTTGACCTAAAATCATAAAGGTAGCCGTACGACGAACTGCCCAACACTCATGAATATTAGGGCATTTTGCTTCTTCACATACCGTATTCAGATTTTTTTCACGCATCATTTTCTTTAAGTCCGTGTAGTTCTCGTTTGTGTTTAGCTTAATTTTTAGCCACTCGGGTTTGCGGACATACTCTTCCTTTGTTGCCATTAGTATCAACTCCATCAATCTAGAAAATGTCTGTAACCTATATGCTGATTGTTAAATTGTCAAATAAAAAATACACTACATGTCACTTTATCATACAAAAGAGCGATTCGACAAGCGCTCTGCACTTATTTATCTCTACTCTTTATCCTTTAATAACCGCAAATGATAGCGCTTTATTTATTGTTCATATAACCTTAACATCATTTTATTTCCATTAATTATTATTTATTAAATTTTTCATCGTTTCACAAACTAATACTATAACTTAATTAGGAAGGAGGAAGCCCATTGAAAAAATATGTGCTTTTTCTGTTATTTTTTTCACTATGCTTTTCATGTACGATTTCATCTCAGGCTGCGCCACTTTCTACCGAAGATGAAGCAGCTTTAAATACGAAGCGCATGGAATTATATCAGCAGATGGAGGCTGTGTCATCAATACCTTGGTATTACTTTGCTGGAATTGATCAATATGAACGAAACGTCCGTCGCTCTCATAAGGATATTCCAAGAGAAAAAGGTGCAATTGCTATTTATTACTCTCCAGAAAAATGGGCGGGTTCTTTAAATCCAAAGCTTAATGACCAAAACCCCTCAACCATTTCGTTATTAGGTGGTTTAGGAAAAGACGGAAACGGCGATGGGAAAGCTGATCAGTTAAATGATGAAGACATGCTTTTTACAATGGCTAATTATATTCAAACTTTTGGAACAAGCGAGGATTATATTAAAATTGCGCTATGGAGTTATTATCATCGAGCTAAAGCGGTTGATATTATCCTTGGGAACGCCAAGCTCTTTAAGACCTATGGTCGTATTGACTTAAAAGGAACCTCGTTTCCAGTGCCGATTCGATCAAACTATAGCTATCGCAGCACTTGGGGTGACGCTCGTGGATGGGGCGGAAGAAGAATTCATGAAGGAACTGATATTTTCGCTGACTATGGCGTTCCAGTCAAGTCTCCTTGCTATGGTATAATCGAACTAAAAGGTTGGAATAAATATGGTGGCTGGCGTATTGGAATTCGAGACCTGAATAATAATTATCACTACCTAGCACATTTAAGTGGATTTGCTAAAGATTTAAAAACGGGACAGATTGTAGAACCAGGTATGGTCATCGGTGGTGTTGGTAGTTCAGGATACGGGCCTCCAGGTACATCTGGGAAATTTCCACCTCATTTACATTACGGTATGTACAAAGATAACGGTCGAAACGAATGGTCTTTTGACCCTTATCCGCAGCTTCGGTCATGGGAAAGAATTGATCGTCAAAAGAAAAAGTAATGTACGATTTAAACAAACGTTTATTTAATATAAAAAGAGTGCTTAGAACAATGTTCTAAGCACTCTTTTTTACGCTTTACTTTCCTTTGATTTCTTCACTGCATGAATAATACTTGCTGCTAAACCGCCCCAGATGATAATCATTCCTGCAATCATCATAATTACTGAATTACTTTCCATACGTTGTATCCTCCTTCACAGAAGATAATGATTCTTTCTTCCAACTTTTAAATGATAATAGAATCCCAACAACAATCACCAAACCTGCAACTCCCCAACCAAATGGAACAATGAAACTCGTCGCATAACCTTCGTAATTTTCTGAAATATTAGTTCTCACATTATCAAACATCATGTATCCAAGAACAGCTGGTGTGATTACGCTTAAGCAAATTTTCCACCAAGCACCAAGCATAATGTCAGATACGCTGTTTGCATGTTTTTGTAGATTGTTTAGTTCACGGAATACCCAAGCCACTAAGATAATTTCAACTAAACCGGCTAAAGCAACACCAAAGTTATTGATAAAATAATCCATTACATCTAGGAAGTATAACCCTCCTTGAGTAGCAAATAATAATGAAATGATAGAAGCTAAGCCCCCACCCATTAAGACAGATTTCGTACGAGATACGTTAAATTTATCTTGTACCCCCGCTACAAATGTTTCAATAATGGAAATAAGTGATGTTAAACCAGCCAATGTTAACGATCCAAAGAAAAGTAATCCGAACAGCTGATTAAACGCCGGAAACTCGTTAATAATTTGAGGGAATACAACAAATGCTAATCCTACTCCACCTGCTACTACTTCATCAATGCTCACACCTTGCTGCATTGCCATAAACCCTAAAGCACTAAATACACCAATACCGGCTAGTAATTCAAATGCTGAGTTACCAAAGCCAGTGATAAAAGCATTATTTGTTAAATCTGATTTCTTTGGTAAATAGCTAGAATAAGTAATCATAATGGCAAAACCAACAGATAAACTGAAGAAGATTTGACCATAAGCCGCCACCCAAACTTTTCCATCTGCAATAGCGCTCCAGTCTGGCTTAAAGAATGCATTCAACCCTTCCATTGCACCATCTAATGTAATAGCGCGAAGCACAATGATAAAGAATAAAACAATTAATGTTGGTAAGAAAATTTTGTTTGCTGCTTCAATTCCTTTTTTAATACCTTTTAGTAAGACACCTAAAGCTATTACCCAAACTAAAATAAGCGGTATTAGGACACCTGGTACAATGCTTCCCGTTTGACCAGGAACCTCAGCTAATTTCAAATAGTCACCGAATAAAAACCCTTCAGTATCTTGACCCCAGCTTAGCTTTAGCGAAAAGATAAAGTAAGACATGGCCCATGCAATAATCGCTGCATAGTAAACTGCAATAATAAATGAAATACCAACTTGCCACCAGCCTAGCCATTCTGCTTTTTTATTTAGTCTCGCTAGCGATAATGGCGATGATCCTCTATACTTATGTCCAATTGCAAACTCCATGATTAAGATTGGAATACCTGCTGTTAATAACGCAAATAAGTATGGTAAGAAAAATGCACCTCCACCGTTTTCATAGGCAGTCGCCGGAAACCTCCAAATATTTCCTAATCCAATTGCAGAACCTGCTGCTGCCATGATAAAACCTGCTCTCGTACCCCATTGAGGACGATTTTCCATCATAGTTTCCCCCTTACACTCTCTCTTTTCTTTTATCTCTGTCATAACCCAAAAAGTTATTTAAACTTTCTGACAATTTAGCATAGTCTGTCTTTAGAACTATCTTACGAAGAATTATAGCTATTATGCTATAGTATGTCAAAATATTTTTTATAGAAAATTTTGATAATTAAACAATTAAAAATAGAGCAGACGTTGTGAAGCGCATCTGCTCTATCTTTATTCTTCTATTTTTCTAATGATGTCTCTGTTATGTTCCCCTTTTTACGAGTTACTAAGACAAATACCACTAATAAAACCATTATTGTTCCAAATCCTGCAGCTGTACTTTCTGTTAAACCAAGTACAATATAACCAATGATGCTAATTACAGCTGAAATAATTGCATAAGGAAGCTGTGTCATTACGTGATCAATATGATGACTTCCTGCTCCAGTTGATGACAAGATTGTTGTATCAGAAATTGGTGAACAGTGATCTCCGCAAACTGAACCAGCTAATACAGCCGCAAGAGCTGGTAATAATAATTCTGGTTCAATGTTTCCTACAATGTCACCTGCAATTGGAAGCATAATACCAAACGTTCCCCACGATGTCCCTGTTGAAAACGCCATGATGCCAGCAATAATAAATAGTACCACTGGTAAGAAGGCAATATTTAAATTAGAACTCTCCACAATTCCTGCTAAGAATTCTCCTGATTTCAACTGACCAATCAAATCTCCAATCATCCAAGCAAGCAGCAAAATATAAATAGCGGGTAGCATCGATTTGATTCCTGCTACTATGCCCTTACCAAGCACCGAATTAGACAGTTCATTCGATTGTCTCGTACGTGCGATAAATAATACTAGCGTTACAACAAGGCCTGATAAACCACCAATCATTAATGAATTAGGTACATTCGTATTCTCAAACATTGTAAAGATTGTAGCTTGACCTTCAGTTGCTTGATAGCCTGTCCATAACATCGCACCAATTGTCCCAATCATCAATACAATAATTGGTAAGATCAAATCGAATACACGACCATTTTCACTAACTGGTAAATCTTCTTTTAACTCTCCTGGTACTGCACCTTTTTCTGGGTCCGTTACTTCTCCAGTACGAATCGCACGCTCTTCGTGTTTTTTCATTGGTCCAATGTTAATATCAAAAACACTCACCACGAATACCATAATTAATGCGGTAAATACATAAAAATTCATCGGTATCATCTGTACAAATGCTGAAAATGCTGATACATTACTCATCCCGTGCGCAGCTAGAATTGAACCTACAACCGTAATAATATAGGCACCCCAACTTGAGAACGGTGCAATCACACATACCGGAGCTGAAGTTGAATCAATTAAATAAGCAAGCTTCGCTCTTGATACCCGCTGTCGATCTGTTACCGGGCGACTTACTTGTCCAACAGCTAGTGCATTAAAATAATCATCAATAAAGATAATAATTCCTAACACAGCTGTTAATAGATGAGCTCCACGACGCGTTTTAATACGTTGTAAAGCCCATTCTCCAAAAGCACGGCTTCCTCCAATGATTGAGATAAAAGCCGTAATAACACCTAAAATTAAAAGGAAAAGCAAAATGAATAGATTTGAAGTATTAAGTGCGCCGTCCGCGTAGAAAATTGTAGCAAAGCTTCCCCAAATCTTTTGAATCGTTTCTCCAACTGAAAACTCCGTTAACACTAATCCACCTGCTAAAATCCCTACTCCTAGGGAAAGCAGTACTTTACGTGTTAAAACAACCATTAATATGGCAATCAATGGTGGTAATAACGAAAAAATAGTTCCTTCCATGATATCCTCCTAATATAAGCCTGTTTAAATCTAGGAGGACTACTTATAAAGAAAAAAACGCAAAAAAGAGCAATGATAGAAAATAACTATCATTACTCTTTGTAATGTTATGTTATCCTCCATCACGATCAGTAGCCCTCCATCATGAAAACAAGCGTATTTTCATAATGACAGTGTTACCCTTTTTCAAGGTAACCCCAGAAAAGAAAAGCTGACTCTTTTTCTTTCCTTCGGCAAAAAATCCTTTTTACTATGATCATAGTTGTCATCCTCACATAGTATACTCATACTTTTTGCATCCTCTACCTCATCGATCTGATAAGGTGATGGTATATAATTATATCTAGTACATTATATCGGTAAAGTATAAAGTTATCAACCGGCTATTTCTTCTTTAGTTCAATAGATGGAGAGGCTGAGTTAGTGCCACCGTTAAAATAATCCGGTACGTTCCCTGGAATCATCGCCATCCCTACAGGCACTGTCGCTTGAACGGTTGTCTGTTTTGTAGCAAAGGGAATAATCACCTGAACGTTAACCTGAACTTCAATTGAAATTTCTAAAAAAGCACCGTTAATTCCGTATTCCTCTATTTTCCGTACAACGTCTGATTGCACATCACCAATTGCATGAAATTTAACCGGGATTAAAGGTCCTAGATTTCCTAGTAAGGCATTGTTTGTAGCTTGCCCTAATGGAACTTGATAGACAATTCCTCGCTGCCTGAGCTTTTCATCTGGTTCAATATTAATATCCGTTGGAATCTCTAATTCTTCTAAATTTCCTTTTTCAGCTTCTCGTAAATTAGCCTGGACTAAAGATGTCGTTTGAGCTCTAATACGATTTACGACTGCCGTATCAATCTTGGCTACCTGCCCATCCGGCGTACTTTCTGTCTTAATAATATCGTTCACATCAAGTTGGTCTACCACTTGTTTATTAACGGCCTTATTAATAACAAGCGTTGCAATCTCTTTAGTCTGGGCTTCTGCATATTTCATTAAGGTTGGTTCAATTCCTCTATTAATTAACCATATTCCTGCTCCAGTAGAAAGCAGAAAAAAAACAATTGTTAGTAGTACAACATAGCGAAATGGTATAGGTCCCTTTTTCAATACTCTTCGGCGAACCCTAATCAAAAAAATCCCTCCTTACAAGCTATATGTATGCATAAACAAGGAGGGCTAACGCTATTTTCTAAAAGTTTTCTATGTTTGTTTTAAATCGTTGCTGATAATTATTAATGTAGGACTTTCTTTTAAATCAATTTCATAAGGTTTATCTAAAACCCTGCCTCCTTCTTCTTGAATAAGAATGTAAGGTCGATCACTTAGGCCTTTATTTTGCTTGCTTACTATGCCTTTTCTTTGGTCATTCAGCGTTACAAAAAGACCAATAGGATAAACAGCAATTGCCCTTCTGAAAGCGCTAATCATATCTTTATCAAACTGACTTCCTGCACCCGCATACAAAATCTCTAGCCCCTCGTGAGGGAGAAGAGCGCTTCTATACACGCGATTTGACGTCACGGCATCGTACACATCCGCAATTGCGATAATTTTACTAAATAAATGAATTCGCTCTTCTTTAATTCCTAATGGATACCCTGATCCATCCAATCTTTCATGATGCTGATATGCGCAAGAGGCGGAGAGCGCAGAGACATTAGGAGTACTTCGCAATAATTCGTACCCGTATGTAGTATGCTTTTTCATTAACTTAAATTCTTCATCCGTTAATCTTCCGGGCTTGTTTAGAATATCTTGGGGAATTAACATTTTCCCTACATCATGTAGCATAGCTCCTGCACCTAGCTTCTCTAGAACAGGCTGAGTTAATCCTATTTCTTTTCCGAGTGAAAGGGCATAAAGCGTCACGTTCACAGAATGAGAAAATACATAGTTATCGTATATATATACATCCGTTAACAATGACAATACATCATTATTATTCATAATCTCATCTACTAATTGATTGCCAACCTTATGTACTTCACGAACCGATTGTTCTAAAAGTGCAACACGCGTTTTTTCATGCTTTTTTTGAAGAGAGTGAAAGACATCTTCCACTGATTCCATTGCCTTTTTCCGAAGTGAAAATGGGATGGTAGAAGTAGAATTTACAACAATATCATTTGTTCGTTTATCACCTATGTATACAAACGTAACACCTCGCTGCTGTAAACGATTAATAATAGTCTCTGTCAAAGGTATGCCTGTATTAATTAGCGTTTTTCCTGCTTCATCTAATATTGGTTTTGCTAAACATGCACCTGGGCTCAATGATTGAATTGCAACTAATTTCATAGTAACTCCCTAACTATCTATTATTTTATAATCGCTATAAAAGAGGTAGAGCATTTACTACCTCTCCATTGAATCCTTTTAGACAAAATTTGAATATAAAGGACTTTATTCCTAACTATACCATTTTTAATAAAGCTTCGCGCCCTATCATACCTGGATGAATGCCTAAACTTTCTGCTTCCACAGTAACAGACTCTAAAGGTGCATTTAAAAGATCTTCAATTGTTCGAACGCCAACTGCTCTTCCGGCAATGATTTGTCTACTGACCAGCTTTTCATTTAAAAGGCCAACGTCTAATGCTCCACACATAATATATCCTTTATCGGAAGAGACTGTTAAAAGCGTTGTTTTTGGAAGCAGTACGGTAACCGCATTGAACGTATGACCATTAATAACAACAGGTTCTAATGTAATCAAATTCCCCACTCCTTTCTTAATCAAGGTATGATGATTTTCAAAAAGAGTGAGCTTTAGGGCGTTTTTTTATAATTATACAAGAAAGCACATACTTTATTTCTAACTTAATTGTTTAAGACGGTATGCGCTCATCAATCTGTTTTAGCAGTCAATCAAATAAATTTAACTGTTTAGGTGCCAAATCGGTATACCGAATGTCCAGCAAATGAATTAATTCCTTAGCATTATCAACCGCGTCTCCGCCCGAATTGTTGTTAAAAACGATGTAAATATCTTTCGTCTGCTGCTTTAATTCTTCAATACGATGCTTCCATTCAAGTAATTCTTGGTGATTATAACGATACAAAAAGCGAATTTTACGCCAGTTAGGGTCTCCACTTTTATTCCAACCGTGAACGTTTCGACCATGAAATCGAATCAGCGTTTTCTCAGCACTCGTAGGATGTAAAACGGTCGGCACAGACCCTTCACCTGCTTGTGGCTCATCACAAATGCTGTGAATCCATTTCTCTTTTTCCATAAACATAAGTGTCTTATCATGCCACTGTGGCGTAAACCAAGACTGGTTACGAAACTCTAACGTAACGGGTAAATCACCGAATTTTTCACGGCTGTATCGCAAATAATTAACATTTTCTTTCGTACAATTAAACCAGGGCGGCATTTGGAACAAAATCATTGCAAGTTTATTCGCTTTTACGTAAGGAGTCACAGAATCCATAAATGCATCAAACATCTCGTCTTTGCTATCAAACGGTATTTCATTCCGCATATGCCCTGTCATACCCTGATAAGCTTTGACAACGAATTGAAACGAATCGGGGGTATCTGCTACCCACTTTTCGACCGTTGTTTTAGGCTGAATAGCATAAAAAGATGCATCTACTTCAACTGTTGGAAAGTGACCTGCGTATACAGCGAGCTTATCTCGCGCAGGCACGCCCGTTTCATATAAAGATGAATGATCTCCCCACCCTGTTACGCCTACGTATATCACAAAATCCCTCCAATATGTATCAAACTGTGCACCTATTATTTTAATACAAACTCATCAAAAAAACTCGCTTGTATATACAAGCGAGTTTAAAAAAATCATTTATTACCCGATAGATCCTTCCATTTCGAACTTGATTAGACGGTTCATTTCTACCGCATACTCCATTGGAAGTTCTTTTGTAAATGGTTCGATGAAGCCCATTACGATCATTTCTGTTGCTTCTTCTTCAGAAATACCGCGGCTCATTAGATAGAATAACTGCTCTTCAGATACTTTTGAAACTTTCGCTTCGTGCTCTAAAGAGATGTTATCGTTGTAAATTTCGTTGTATGGAATTGTATCAGATGTTGATTGATTATCCATAATTAACGTATCACACTCGATGTTTGAACGAGCACCTTCAGCTTTGCGACCAAAGTGAACGATACCACGGTACGTTACTTTACCGCCTTGCTTCGAAATAGATTTCGAAACAATTGTAGAAGACGTATTTGGTGCTAAGTGAATCATTTTCGCACCCGCATCTTGGTGTTGGCCTTTACCAGCTAATGCAATGGATAATGTCATACCACGTGCGCCTTCACCTTTTAGGATAACAGCTGGGTATTTCATTGTTAATTTAGAACCGATGTTTCCATCAACCCATTCCATTGTTGCATTCGCTTCACATACAGCTCGCTTCGTTACTAGGTTGTATACGTTATTCGCCCAGTTTTGAATCGTTGTATAACGGCAGTATGCGTCTTTTTTAATGATGATTTCTACAACAGCACTGTGCAGAGAGTTTGTAGTATAAACCGGCGCTGTACAGCCTTCTACGTAGTGTACGTGTGCACCTTCATCTACGATGATTAGCGTACGTTCGAATTGACCCATGTTCTCAGAGTTAATACGGAAGTATGCTTGAAGTGGCGTATCTACTTTGATACCTTTTGGGACGTAGATAAATGAACCACCAGACCAAACAGCTGAGTTTAACGCAGCAAATTTGTTGTCAGTTGGCGGAATTACTTTCGCCCAGTGCTCACGGAAAATCTCTTCGTTTTCTTTTAATGCAGTATCTGTGTCTTTAAATACGATTCCTTGTGCTTCAAGGTCTTCTTTCATGTTGTGATATACAACTTCAGATTCGTACTGAGCAGATACACCAGCTAGGTATTTTTGCTCCGCTTCTGGAATACCAAGCTTATCAAACGTTTGTTTAATCTCTTCAGGAACCTCATCCCAAGAGCGCTCTGACTTCTCTGAAGGCTTTACATAGTACGTAATTTCATCAAAGTTCAGGCTAGACATATCGCCGCCCCACTGTGGCATTGGCATGCTGTAAAAATGCTCAAGTGATTTTAAGCGGAAGTCAAGCATCCACTGTGGCTCATCTTTCATGCGAGAAATTTCTTCTACAATTTCTTTTGTTAATCCTCTTTCAGAACGGAAAATAGAAACGTCCTTATCCGAGAACCCGTATTTATAATCGCCGATTTCCGGCATCTTTTTTGCCATTTGTTATTACCCCCTACTTGATAGGATTGGGAATGAACAAAGGCCTAACAGGACTTAATTCTGTTCTTTTAGGCCTTTTTCCATCGCTTTCCACGCTAATGTTGCACATTTAATACGTGCTGGAAACTTTGAAACACCTTGAAGTGCTTCAATGTCTCCTAAGTCTATACTATCATCATACTCTTTTCCTTGCATCATATCTGAGAAGATGTTCGCAAGTTCAAGAGCTGTTTCAATCTCTTGCCCTTTAATTGCCTGTGTCATCATTGAAGCAGATGACATAGAGATTGAACAGCCTTCTCCTTCAAACTTTGCATCCGTTACTTTGCCATCTTCTACTTTAAGTGATAGTTCAATACGGTCACCACACGTTGGATTATTCATTTGAATTTGAACCGTATCTTCTTCTAAAGACCCACGATTTCGAGGGTTTTTATAATGATCCATAATCACTTGACGATAAAGAGTATCTAAATTGTTAAAAGACATTTGTGAAATACTCCTTCGTTTTAATTAGTGATGACACTAATTGATCGATTTCTTCTTCTGTATTATACAAGTAGAAACTTGCACGTGCAGTTGAAGATACATTTAAATATTTCATTAACGGCTGTGCACAATGATGCCCTGCGCGTACAGCAACTCCCTCAGCATCAAGAACAGTTGCTACGTCATGCGGATGAACATCATCAAGATTAAACGTCACGACGCCAGCACGCTCTTTTGGTCCGTAGATGGTAATGCCTTCTACTTCTGAAAGACGGTCTAGTGCGTAATTTGCTAATTTATGCTCATGAGCAAGAATATTATCCAAGCCCACTTCCTCTAGAAAATCAATAGCGGCACCTAATCCAATTGCACCTGCAATAATAGGCGTTCCACCTTCGAATTTCCAAGGAAGCTCTTTCCACGTTGAATCGTATAGGTTAACGAAATCAATCATTTCGCCTCCAAATTCAACCGGCTCCATCTTTTCTAATAATTCTTTTTTTCCATACAGTACGCCAATACCTGTTGGGCCGCACATTTTATGACCAGAAAACGCAAAGAAGTCGCAGTCTAAGTCCTGTACGTCAACTTTCATATGAGGCGTACTTTGTGCACCATCTACAATCATGATTGCTCCGTGTTGGTGAGCAATTTTCGCAATTTCTTTTACCGGATTGATTGCGCCCAATACGTTAGAAACGTGCATAACCGAAACAATTTTTGTATCTGGCGTAATCGTTTCTTTAACCGTTTCTAATGAAAGAGCATGATCTTCTGTAAGATCAATATATTTTAATGTTGCTCCTGTTGCTTTTGCAACTTGCTGCCATGGAATGATGTTACTGTGATGCTCCATATACGTAATCACAATTTCATCACCAGGCTGCAAGTTGGCACGTCCGTAGCTAGCAGCAACAATATTTAACGCTGTAGTTGTTCCACGCGTAAAGATAATTTCTTCTGTTGATTTCGCATTAATGAACTTTCTTACTTTTTCACGAGCACCTTCATAGCCATCCGTAGCCATTGTACCTAGTGTATGAACACCTCTGTGTACGTTTGAGTTGTATTCTCTGTAGTACTTATTCAGTGCTTCAATCACTTGGATTGGCTTTTGAGAAGTAGCAGCGCTATCTAAGTAAACAAGCGGGTGTCCATTTACTTCTTGGTCTAAAATCGGAAACTGTTTGCGAATATCAGAAACGTTCATTATCGAACTTTCCTTTCAATTAACTCCGTTAACTGTTTTTTCACCGTTTCAACCGGAAGCTCATTTACAACTGGAGCTAAGAACCCATGAATAACTAAGCGCTCAGCTTCAACTTGTGGAATACCACGGCTCATTAAATAATAAAGCTGTAATGGATCTACGCGACCTACAGAAGCTGCATGTCCTGCCGTTACATCATCTTCATCAATTAATAAGATTGGGTTAGCATCTCCACGAGCTTTTTCGCTTAGCATTAATACGCGAGACTCTTGCTCTGCATTTGATTTAGATGCACCGTGTTCAATTTTACCAATTCCGTTAAAGATTGAAGACGCGCTATCTTTCATTACACCATGTTTTAAGATGTAACCTTCAGAATGCTTACCGAAGTGAATAATACTCGTCGTTAAGTTTTGCTTTTGCTCACCGCGACCTACTGTAACTGTTTTCGTATCACCGTATGAACCATCGCCCATTAGGTATGTGATGTTTTCAGAAACTGTGTTTCCTTCACTCATTAAGCCTAATGCCCACTCGATGCGACCGTCTTTACCAGCAACACCACGGCGATTTACGTAGCTAGTTGTTCCTTTGGCAAGGTAGTCTACCGCACCGAACGTTACTTTTGCATTGTTATTTGCAAATACTTCTGTCACAACGTTTACTACACCGTTTGACTCTTCAGAAGTAGCAATGTAGTTTTCTACATACGTAACAGAGCTATTATCTTCTGCAACCACAATAACATGGTTGAAAAGTGCTGCTTCTTCATCTTCACGTACGAAAACAGCTTGAAGTGGTTCTTTTACTTCAACGTTTTTTGGAACGTAAACAAATACGCCACCGTTAAGCAGTGCAGCGTGAAGAGCCGTTAAGCGATGCTCATCCACTTTTACACCGTCTTTCATGAAGTACTTTTGTACAAGCTCTTCGTGGTCTTTTGCAGCTGTTTGGATATCAGTAAAGATAACTCCTTGCTCTTTTAACTCATCTGTTAACGTTGCATATGCAGCTGTTTGGTCACGCTGAACGTATAAGTTTTTAACCGCTTCTGTATCAATAAGTGCTCTTACAGACTCAGGAAGCTCGTCAATTGAAGAAATTGCTTTTGCTTCAGCATCATGCTTTGAGAAATCTGTAAAGTTCCACTTTGTAATATTTGTTTTATCTGGTTTTGGTAGTGGAAGATCTTCTGCTTTCGCAAGAGCTTGTAAACGAAGATCTAACAACCATTTCGGCTCAGCAGCTTTTTCAGAAAAACTGCGAACGTACGCTTGATCAAATGGTAATTTTGTATCAATAGTCATAGAAATCCTCCTAATGCTTATGCTTCTTGCCCTACAGTTTCGTCTTCAATACCTAATTCTTTCTTAATCCAGTCATAGCCTTCTGCTTCTAAGCGCTGAGCTAATTCAGGACCGCCTGATTTCACAACGCGACCTTGCATCATAACGTGAACATGGTCTGGTGTAATGTAGTTTAATAGACGTTGGTAGTGAGTAATCATTAAGCAACCAAAATCGCTACCACGTAGCTCGTTGATTCCTTTTGATACTACTTTTAACGCATCGATATCTAAACCTGAATCAATCTCATCAAGGATTGCAATAGCAGGTTTTAACATCATTAGTTGAAGGATTTCGTTACGCTTTTTCTCTCCACCAGAGAAACCTTCATTTAAATAACGTTGTGCCATATCTTGATCCATTTCTAAGAAGTCCATGTTTTTATCTAGTTGACGGATAAACTTCATTAGTGAAATTTCATCGCCTTCTTCACGACGCGCATTAATTGATGAACGTAAGAAGTCTGCATTTGTTACGCCGCTAATTTCACTTGGGTATTGCATTGCAAGGAACAGACCTGCACGCGCACGCTCGTCCACTTCCATTTCAAGTACGTCTTCACCATCAAGTGTAATGCTACCTTGTGTTACTTCATATTTAGGGTGCCCCATAATTGCTGAAGATAAAGTGGATTTACCTGTACCGTTTGGACCCATGATTGCATGAATCTCTCCGCCTTTAACTTCTAAGTTAACACCTTTTAAAATCTCTTTGCCTTCAATTGAAACATGAAGATCTTTAATGATTAAAGTTGAACCTGCCATACTAAAACCTCCAGTTATAGATGTATATACTAAAATCAGATATACCTATATCTTTTTAATTATTCTCATTTTATTCTCATTACAATCTTATAACAAATGAAAACTTATAGCAACCTTTTGAGATAAACGCTTTTCTCTTATATGTATACATATTTTACCCGTATAAAAAACGTTGCTTTCATAGGCGTAACCAACCTTTAAAGCAACGTCTGCTTATCATTTATTTTAGTGTGTTTGACGTTTTAATTCCTGCACGCATTCCTGCACTAACGTGACAGATTGACTCATCGCTGCTCCGCCACCAAATGCTGCCGAAACGCCACAAGCTTCTAAAATCTCTTGCTCAGTTGCTCCGTTATCTAAGCAACCTTTTGTATGATAAATCATGCAATATTCATTTTGAGCTACAACGCTAATTCCTAATGCAATCAGCTGCTTGTCTTTTTTAGAAATAGACCCTTCTTCAAAACAAGCCTCTGTGAAAGTGTTGAACGTTTCAGTCAATCGTGGAAGCTTTTCACTGAATGTTCCCATTCCTACCTTATAATTATGAAGTGCCTGCTCTGTTGAATGACTTGTTTCTTGTTGCATCCCTCTTGCCAACTCCATTCGTCATAGTTTTCATCATTAGTATGGATGATACAAATCGGAGTTATGCTTAACGCTAAAAATAGAAAAAATCGACCAGGCCTAAACCTAGTCGATTTTAATCTGTTTATTCGTTTACAGGAAGCACTGCGCCTTTATACTTCTCTTCGATGAAGTCTTGAATTTCTTTTGAGTGAAGTACTTCTACTAACGCTTTTACTTCTTCTTTGTTTTCATCACCTTTACGAACTGTGATAATGTTTGCATATGGATTGTTTTCTTTTGATTCTACAGCGATTGGATCTTTAACAGGGTCTAAACCAGCATCTAACGCATAGTTTGCGTTAATAACAACCGCATCGCCTTCATTGTTGTTATACACTTGAGGTAATAAACCACCTTCAACGTCTGCTTTAAACGTTAAGTTTTTAGGGTTTTCTACAATATCATCAAGCGTTGCATCTTGCTTTTTAACGCCTTCTTTTAACTTAATTACGCCTTCTTTTTCAAAAATTGAAAGAATACGACCTTGTTCTGCTACTGCATCACGCATAATTACCGTACCGTTTTTCGGAAGGTCTTTTAATGACTTGTACTTTTTAGAGTAGATACCGATTGGTTCGATATGAATAGCTCCTGCACTTACAAAATCATAATTTGGGTTTTCTTCTAATACAGATTCTAGATAAGGAATATGTTGGAAGTAGTTCACATCAATTTCTTTTCCATCTAGTGCTGTGTTAGGTAAAATATAATCTTGGAATGGTTTAATGTCTAACTCAATTCCTTTTTCCTCTAACAATGGCTTTGCTTCTTCTAAAATTTCAGCGTGAGGAATGTTTGACGCCCCCACCACAATTTTCTTTTCGTCTTCTGATGAATCTGACCCACTGCCTCCAGATGAACCACAAGCAGCTAAACCTAAAACTAAAGCAGATGATAAAGCAAATGTTGAAACCCATTTTTTCATAATATATTTCCTCCTCTTATCGTTTATCAATTTTAGACGTGATAAAATCACCAATAAACTGGATAATAAATACAATCACTAAAATTAAAACTGTCGCAACAAGGGTTACATCACTATTATTTCGCTGGAAGCCTTCTAAATATGCTAAGTTTCCTAAACCACCAGCTCCAACCGCTCCAGCCATTGCTGTATAGCCAATGAGTGCGATTGCTGTAACCGTCAAACCAGAAATTAAAGCAGGCATTGATTCTGGAAGCAGCACTTTAAAGATAATTGTGCTTGTTTTCGCTCCCATCGATTTTGCTGCTTCAATCACACCTTTATCAATTTCGCGAAGGCCGATTTCAACCATACGCGCGTAAAATGGTGCGGCTCCAACAATAAGAGCTGGCAAAGCTGCTTCTGCTCCTAGCATTGTTCCCACAATTGCTTTTGTAAACGGAATGAGCAAAATTAGTAAGATGATAAATGGAATGGATCGAAAGATGTTTACAAAAGCTCCTATAATAATATTAACGAAGCGGTTTTCCCAAAGCTGACCTTTGCCTGTTAAAAATAGAAGTAAGCCTAGCACAATTCCTAATATAAACGTGGCAACAACTGAGATACTTGTCATATAAAGTGTTTCAATCGTTGCTGCACTAAATTTATCATACGTTACGTTTGGGAATAATTCAGTTAGCATCCGTCATCACCTCAATTTCTACCTGTTGTTCACGGATGTACTCAATTACTTTATTAACCTCTGCTTCTTCACCATCTAAATGAATAAATAAGGTTCCATAAGAACCCGTTTGTGTATAAGAAACTTTCCCTTGTAAGATGTTAATCGTGACATCAAATGCTTTTAAAATGCTCGTAATGAGCGGTTGCTCCGCTTTTCCACCTACAAATGTGAGCTGAACAATTCGACCGCTTGGATAAAGTTCCTTCACCTGCTCCACTGTCTCAAACGTTTCTTCTGGCTCTGAAATTTGCTGTACAAATCGCTTTGTAATATTTTGCTGTGGTTTACGGAATACTTCAAGTACTTCTCCTTGTTCGACTACTTTTCCATTTTCCATCACAGCTACACGATGACAAATTTTACGGATTACGTGCATTTCATGCGTGATTAAGACAATCGTTAAACCTAGCTTTTCATTAATATCAACTAGCAAATCCAAGATCGAATCTGTTGTTTGTGGATCAAGTGCCGATGTTGCTTCGTCACATAATAAGACTTTTGGGTTATTAGCTAACGCTCTTGCAATTCCTACACGCTGTTTTTGCCCGCCGCTCAGCTGAGATGGGTAGGCATTTTCTCTACCTTCTAATCCAACTAGTTTAATGAGCTCGTTTACACGTTCTGCTCGTTTGTTTTTTGGAACACCGGCAATTTCAAGTGGAAACGCAATGTTTTCTTGCACGGTACGAGACCAAAGTAAATTAAAATGCTGAAAAATCATGCTAATTTCTTGGCGAGCTTGTCTAAGCTTAGCACCTTTAATTTTCCCAATTTGATTTCCTGCTACTTCTACTGTTCCAGAAGTAGGTGTTTCTAAACCATTTAATAAGCGAATAAGAGAGCTTTTCCCTGCTCCACTATATCCAATGATGCCGAAGATTTCACCTTTTGCCACTGATAAATTAACCTGATCAACGGCCGTGACTTTCCCACTTTTAGCATCATATATTTTCGTTACATCTTGTAACGTAATCATCTTCTTCACCTTCTTTGTTGACTTGCTCTGTCTGCTTAGTGTGTCCTTGCTTTTAGAAAATAAAAAAACCTTTCTACACGTGAGCAGAAAGGTTTTTGATAAAATCCTTTCTCTCATCTTTCAAAGCTTATGCTTTGCAGGAATTGGCACCATTTCAGTTAGTCTGACGGTTGCCGGGTTTCATAGGGCACAGTCCCTCCACCTCTCTTGATAAGAGTTAACGACAAATTATTGAAATTATTTTGTTTTCATCAAATATTCATTCATTTATGTTTGTGATTCTAGCATGTGTCAGAAAGGGTGTCAACAAAAAATGCGCATAGGATAATAATCCCATGCACACCCTTAAACAAATGTTTGTTTAACTAAGACGTTCCATTACGTATTCAACAGAGTGAAAAGCATACAGCTTCTGCTTCACTTCGCCATTTCCATATTCAATTAGGCATGGAACACTTTCAATTTCGAGCAAAGACGCTTTAGCAGGCATATAGTTTAAATTACTCATTCCGATTGTTAAGTCTGGAATAATCGCTTCTACTACTGTTAACATTTTTTTAGCTAGTTGGCACGTTCCACAAAGGGGTGTATGGAAAAAAATAACCGTACGCTCGTCTTTATTTAGCTTTTCGTCTAGCTGTTCCTCTGTCCACTCTTCCATGTTACTCATCCTTCTATATTAAAAATTCTGCGTTAACATCTATATTAGCACTTAAAAGTACCGTAGCAATATGATTTCTTGGGGCCGCCGCTACCTCACGATACATTTTATCGATATAAAGGTGCTCCGCTTCCGGAAGTTCTTTTTTAAACTGTTTCCGTAATTTATTGCCGGAATCATCTGAGTCAACCAAGATATACACATCTTTATCATACGTGGAATCGATAATCTCATCTAGCTTTGACAAGCTGATGGTTCCATTTGTACAAATAATCTCAATCGGTTCATTAATAATACTTTCGATTCGCTTTTTGTCAGACTTACCTTCTACAATAATTACTTTTTCAATTTCTATTAAACGCATCGTCATCACCTATGATTATCAGTTGTATAGTAACGTTATTCCTTTATGCTATACAATATTCGTTAATGTAACACAGTTCCCCTGTTTTTTAAAAGATTTTGCTGTAAAAAGAACATATATGAATTGTTTTTTATTGAAAAAATAGACTATTTTCGATCATCTTAGACTGATGGCGCCAAACCTTATGTGGTTGGCGCCATCAGTCTTGCACTCAGAGGTTTCATGCTAAATTTAGCACCAACCCTCTTCTGAATCGCAGTCCGTATACTTTTGTGTAGCTCCAGCCTGGACGTCAGCATACTGATAAATCTTGTTATTTTCTTGCGTGTAACCTGACTCTAAATTATATTGATTACCCGTTGCACCATAATTCACATGGCCAATTGATTGTTTATCTACATACAATTGCATACCATTTTCATGAAATTTTGCTGTAATTCGATCCGTTATGTCAACTTTTTTACGTTCGAACATAAAAAGACACCCCTTTAGCTTGTTTACTAAATAGAGTGCCCTTTTTGTTATAGGTCCATGAAGACAAATTATGGATATACCAAGTGAAATGTCTTAAGATGAAGTCAATTAACCTTCGTTAATCATTTCATCGTATTGTTCAGCTGTCATAAGCTTCTCAACATCTTCCGAATCAGCAGGCTTAATTACAACCATCCATGCTTTTTCATATGGAGACTCGTTTACAAACTCAGGATTATCGCTTAATTCTTCGTTTACTTCTACAACCTCACCGCTAATTGGTGCATATAGCTCTGATACTGTTTTCACAGATTCTACGCTACCAAACGGCTCGTCTGCTTCAACTTTATCGCCAACTTCTGGAAGCTCAACAAATACAATGTCACCAAGTTCAGATTGTGCAAAGTGTGTAATTCCTACCCGGAAAACTTCTCCTTCGCTTTTTACCCACTCATGCTCTTCTGAATAACGCAACTCTTTTGGTGTACTCATCTTAATCCCTCCAATAAATTATGTATGCCGCTAATGAATAGCAACGACTACCTCTTATCAGTGTAACGTAAACAACAGGTTTTTTCTATTTGAATCCGCACGGAATTTTAAATTTATTTCCACGTTGTGTCAAATTCTTCTTCTTTAAACCCTACCGTTACTTTATCACCGTCAGTTAATAACGGGCGCTTGATTAACATCCCGTCAGATGAAAGGATTTCAAGTAATTCCTCATCACTTGCTGTTGCAACTTTGTCTTTCAGACCTAGCTCACGATACTTCTTTCCGCTTGTATTAAAGAATTTCTTTAGCGGCAAGCCACTATTTTGATAATAGCTCGTTAGCTGCTCTTTCGTTGGTGGATTTTCGATAATATGAATTTCTTCATACGCCACACCATTTTGATCTAGCCATTGTTTTGCTTTTCGACATGTACCACATTTAGGATATGAATAGAATAATACGCTCATTATTTCGCCTCCTTTTTCTTCGCTTTTTCGTATTTTAACACATCCAACTTTAATTTACCTATTTTAGTTTGCAGTTAAACAAAGAAAAGCTGTGTAAAGGAGAATACTCATACTTTCCCTTTACACAGCTCTCTATTACATACTTTAAAATTACACAATAAAGCGCTCTTCTTCCAATACAACCTTTGCAATTTCTCGCTTAACAACAATAACGTTGACCGGCGTGTGACGAGTTAGCTTTCGTAATGACGAGAGCATCATACGTAGCGTATCTCCTTCTTCTACAGCAATAAGCGTTTCTTTTGCATCCGCTTCAATTTTATTAAATGCTTCTTGGCAGAATACTTTTGTATAGTTGACTTTAAGCTGATTTTTTTCTTCTCCATTTTTCAAAATTGCTTTTTCCGTACGTAATACAGCAGATTCCATTGCATATACGTTGCTGATCATGTCAGAAATATTAACTAACACCTCTTGTTCACCCTCAAGTTTTTTACCATACTTTTGAGCTGCTAGACCAAGTAGTAATAGCGCAATTTTTTTACCATTACGAACTAATAGTTTAGATTGATCTAATGCGCCTTCTCCAGCTTCTTCAGGCATTAGCATCATAAGCTCTTCCTGTAGTGACTGAGCTTTTTGTAACAATGGAAGCTCACCTTTTAAGGCTTTGCGTAAGTACGTTCCTGGCACCAATAAACGATTGATTTCATTTGTTCCTTCAAAAATACGGTTGATTCGAGAATCACGGTACAAGCGCTCAATTTCATATTCGCTCATAAAGCCATAGCCACCATGAAGCTGAACTCCCTCGTCTACTAAATAATCTAGCACTTCCGTTGCAAATACTTTATTTAACGAACACTCAATGGCATACTCTGCAATTGAGGCAGCAATTTCTTTTCCATCTTTTTGTTGCTCTTCCGATAGCTGACCCATTCTGTCTTCAAAGAGACCAACCGTACGATAAACAGAGCTTTCAGAAGCATATAATTTCGATGCCATGGTTGCAATCTTTTCTTGTGTTAACGAAAATTTTGCAATCGGTGTCTTAAACTGTTGGCGTTGATTCACGTATTCAGAAGTTAATTCTATCGCACGCTTACCAGCTCCTACTGCCCCTACACCTAGCTTATAGCGACCGATATTTAAGATATTAAACGCGATGATATGACCTTTTCCAATTTGTCCAAGTACGTTTTCTTTTGGTACATGTGCATCTTCTAAAATAAGGGTACGCGTTGAAGAGCTCTTAATACCCATTTTCTTTTCTTCAGGACCAACAGATACACCCGCATAGTCACGTTCAACGATAAACGCTGAGAACTGCTCTCCATCTATTTTCGCATACACAACAAATACATCAGCAAAACCAGCGTTTGTAATCCATTGTTTTTCACCATTTAACACGTAGTGAGTACCTTCTGCATTTAGACGAGCGACTGTTTTCGCTCCCAATGCATCTGAACCTGATCCTGGCTCTGTTAACGCATACGCGGCAATCTTACCTCCAGTTGCTAAATCTGGTAGATACTTTTGCTTTTGCTCCTCTGTTCCGAACAACACAATCGGAAGAGAACCGATTCCAACATGTGCACCGTGTGTGATAGAAAATCCGCCTGCACGCGACATTTTTTCAGCAATTAATGCCGATGCAATCTTATCTAATCCAAGACCTCCATACTCTTCTGGAACATCAGCTCCTAGTAATCCAAGGTCACCGGCTTGCTTTAATAGCTTTACTGAGCGATCAAACTCATGCTTTTCTAAAAATTCTACTTGCGGTATTACTTCGTTCTCAACGTATTCATCCGTTGTTTTGGCAATCATTTTATGTTCACTTGTGAAATCCTCTGGTGTATATACTCGCTCTGCTGAAAGATCGTTAATTAAAAAGCTACCACCTTTAATTGTTTGTTCCGTTTGGTTTGCCATCTCCATATCCCCCTTATTTCATTAAGCTAATAATTCAAATACACCAGCAGCGCCCATCCCGCCACCAATACACATCGTTACAACGCCAAATTGTTCATTTCTTCTCTTCATTTCATGCAATAAACTGAGCGTTAATTTTGTACCGGTGCAGCCAAGTGGATGGCCTAGAGCAATTGCTCCACCGTTAACATTCACACGATCTTCGTCAATGTTCAATTCACGAATAACCCCTAACGCTTGAGATGCAAAGGCCTCGTTTAACTCAAATAGTCCAATATCTGAAAGTTCAAGTCCCGCTAGCTTTAATGCTTTTGGAATAGCTGCTATTGGACCAATCCCCATCACTTCTGGTGGAACGCCACCAACTGCAAACGAACGAAACTTTGCTAGCGGACGCAAACCTTCTGCATCTGCTTGTTCACGGTCCATTAGCATTACGGTAGCAGCTCCATCACTTGTTTGCGATGAATTCCCTGCCGTTACCGAACCCGTCATAGAAAATGCAGGTCGTAACTTGCTTAAAATTGCTGCTGTTGTCCCTTCACGCACTCCTTCATCTTGTGAAAAAACAACCTTATTTTCTTCCATTTTATTTTGACTATTTAACCTTCTCATCGTCACTTCAACAGGTACAATTTCATCTTTAAACTTGCCTTCTTGAAGAGCTTTAGCTGCTTTTTGATGACTTCTTACAGCAAATGCATCTTGGTCTTCACGTGAAATGCCATATTTCAGCGCAACTTGCTCAGCTGTATGCCCCATTCCCATGTAATATTCAGGTGCATTTTCTACCAGCTGTACATTCGGGCGAGCCACATTTCCAAACATCGGAACCATGCTCATAGACTCGGCTCCTCCAGCCAATACCGTCTTGGCCTGCCCTAACATAATGCGCTCTGCTCCATAGGCAATACTCTGTAACCCTGAAGAGCAATAACGATTAATTGTAATCGCTGGAACGGTATATGGAAGTCCCGCTAACGCTCCGATATTACGAGCCATGTTCAAGCCTTGTTCGGCTTCTGGCATGGCACAGCCAATAATTAAATCGTCAATTGGTCCTTCATAGCCTCCTGCTCTTCTCAGCGTTTCCTTTACCGTAATTGCACCTAAATCATCAGGACGAACCGTAGCAAGCGTACCTTTTTTCGCTTTTCCAACCGGTGTTCTAGCACCAGCTACAATTACCGCTTCTCTCATTCCTTCTCCCCCTTAGTTACGCAATGGTTTCCCTTTTACTAGCATATGTTGCATACGTTGTTGAGACTTCATCTCTCCCACTAAGCTCAAGAATGCTTCTCTCTCTAAATCTAGTAAATAATCTTCGTCTACTTTTGTTCCATAAGGTACGCGTCCGCCAGCAATAACAAACGCTAATTTCTTCGCAATTTCATAATCATGATCAGAAATGAAGCCTGAATACTTCATTGATTGAGCTCCTAACAATAAAGTTGCATATCCCGTTTCACCAACGACCGGCACTTTTTCACGAATCGGTGGCTTATAACCGGCCTGAGATAATGACAGAACAGACTGCTTTGCTTCATGAAGCAAATGGTCTTGGTTTGAGGTGATGCCATCTTGGTGATTTAAGAAATTTAGCTCTCTTGCATGAAGAGCAGAACTAGAGACTTTAGCTGTGGCAATCGTTTCAAACGTTTTATTTGCAATTTGCTGCAAATCTAAGGTCACATCATTTGGAAGACCTTTTAACTGCTTTAAGTAAAGCTCTTTGTTTCCACCTCCACCTGGAATTAAGCCAACTCCGACTTCAACTAACCCCATATATGTTTCAGCAGATGCCTGAACTTTAGCAGTTGGTAAACAAATCTCTGTTCCTCCGCCAAGCGTCATCGCAAACGGTGCTGCAACGACAGGTTTTTCATTATATTTTACTTTCATCATCGCCTGTTGGAACTGACGAATAACAAATTCAATTTCAAAGAAATTATCGTCTTGAGCTTCCATTAAAATCATGGCTAGATTCGCACCCACGCAGAAGTTTTTACCTTGATTTCCAATCACTAGACCTCTGTAATTCCGATTCACTTCCTCTAATGATTCATTTAGCAGCTGAATAATATCTAGACCAATAGCATTGTTTGGTGATGTGAACTGCAAGCACGCCACATCATCTCCTAAATCAATTAAACTCGCACCACTATTCTTTTTAATGACTTTATCTTGCGCTTTTAATGCTGATAGATGGACAATTTTTTTGTTTTCCACAACTGGTTTATATTCGTTTCGATCATAATAAATTTTCTGTCCATCTAGCTCTTTATAAAATGCAGAAAATCCGCTTTCCTTCATTTCCTTGATCCAGTCAGGCATTTCTAACCCTTCGGTCTCCATTTTTTCAATCGCAGAGGTGAATCCAATTGCATCCCATGTTTCAAATGGACCATAATCCCAGCCAAATCCCCACTTCATCGCTTGATCAATAGCCACAATATCATCTGCAATTTCATCTTTTAACTGGGCTGAATAAAGTAAGACTGGGCTAATGATTTTCCATAAGAAGGACCCAGCACGGTCATCCGAATATAGAAGCGCTTTCATTTTATTGGAGAATCCTTTTGTTTGTTTACTTAATTCAACAGACGCTGTTCTAAGTTTTTTACGCTCTTCATACTGTAAAGTATCTGGATTTAACTCTAGAATTTCTTTGCCTTTTTTCAAGAAGAATCCTTGACCAGACTTACTTCCCAGCCAGCCGTTTTGCTGCATTATTTTCATAAATGCAGGAATGTTAAAAACCTCTTTTTCTTTTCCATCCACTTTATCGTAGACGTTATTAGCCACATGAATAAACGTATCAAGTCCTACAACGTCAAGCGTTCGGAACGTAGCGCTTTTAGGTCTTCCAATGAGTGGTCCCGTAATGGAGTCAACTTCACCAACGCTATAGCCACCTTTAAGCATTTCTTGAACTGTTACCAGCAAACCATAGGTTCCAATTCGATTTGCAATAAAATTAGGCGTATCTTTTGCAAGGACAACGCCTTTTCCAAGCATGTTTTCACCAAAATCCTTTATATATTGAACAACTTCTTCTTTTGTATCTTCAGTAGGAATAACTTCTAATAACTTTAAATAACGCGGTGGATTAAAGAAATGTGTTCCTAAGAAGTGCGTTTTAAAATCATCAGATCGACCGCTTGCCATTGCTTCAATTGAAATACCTGAAGTGTTTGAACTTATAATAGTTCCTGGCTTCCTTACCGCATCAACTTTTTCAAAGAGCTGTTGTTTTACATCTAATCGTTCAACCACCACTTCAATGATCCAGTCACAATCGCTCAGCTTTTCAAGGTCATCTTCTAAATTTCCTGCCTGAATGAAAGCCACTCGTGATTTGGCCATTAAAGGAGCAGGCTTCTGCTTAGCTAAATTTTTTAATGCCGTTAAGCTCATTCGATTACGTACCTGTGGACTTTCTAGCGTCAGTCCACTTTTGGTTTCTTCCGGATTTAATTCACTGGGCACAATATCCAATAGCAAGGTTTCGATTCCCGCGTTTGCTAAGTGTGCTGCAATGCCAGATCCCATTACCCCTGAGCCAATTACAGCTGCCTTCTTAATTTTAAAGCTCATTCTTACATCCCCCTCTATACATTGAATGAACAGTCATTCATTTTATAATTAAAAAAAAGAGAGCTACTTTTAATCTCTGATATTACTATAAAACATTTTTTAAATTTTCGCAATATACGAACATAATTATTTACAACTATTTTTTATTTCTTTGGTTATATTAAACCCAGGAGGTGATACCATGTCACGCTTAAAAAAAGATCCTTCATCAGCAGGTGTAAGCGCAGCTAGCGTTAAAGGAAATGCTGGCCCAACACAAGAAGTGCATAATCACGGTAAAAAAACATCTCAAAATCAACAATATGGAAAACAAAATATGCAGGATAATTAAGCTATAGATCGAACAAGGAGGTATCGTCTTGTTCGATCTTTTTCATGAATATTATTTTTTCACAATGCCCTTTAAAATAAAAGCTACATTCGCTGGACGCTCAGCTAGCCTTCTCATAAAATATCCGTACCAATCCTTCCCGTACGGTACATATACACGCATCGTATATCCTTCTTTCCTTAACTGCTTTTGACGCTCGGGTCGAATACCAAACAACATTTGAAACTCAAATTGATCACGCGGAATATCATGAATGACTGCTAACTTCTTTGTATACTCAATAATTTGATCATCATGCGTTGCAATTGCTGTATAGTGACCATTAAGCAAGTGTAATTTAATGAGATTCTTAAAACTATCATCTACATCAATTTTATCTGGAAAGGCAACGGCCGCTGATTCCTTATATGCTCCTTTTACTAGTCTTAGGTTTGGAGCGTATCCACTCAGGGTTTTAATATCCTGCTCTGTTCGATATAAGTATGCTTGAAGTACCGTACCAACATTATCGTAGCGCTTTTTAAGTTCTTTAAAAATATTAATGGTCTTTCCGCAGCGCTGGTAATCTTCCATATCAATTGTAATGAATACATTATATTGTTTTGCTTCCTTCAAGATGTATTCCATGTTTTTCATGACTAACTCTGTGGAAATATCTAAGCCCATTGATGTTAACTTTAATGAAAGCTGAGAGCTAAGCTTCTCTTGGTGAATGCGTCGAATTGCTTGGATACAATGTTCCGTCATATAACCAGCCTCTTCTTCCGTTGTAACAAATTCACCCAAGTGATCAATTGTAACATCCAGCCCTTGGTCATTTAGTTCACGCACTACGTCTACTGCTCCGCCGATTGTCTCACCTGCTACAAAACGCGCGGCTCCAAAGCGTAAGCCATAATGCTTCGCTAACTTTGTTAACATTTTATTTTGAGATAAAAATAAAAAAAAGTTGCGCATCGTTTGTTCCATAGCATTTCCCCCGATTTTTTATCTTCTGAGCTTATATTAAAGCTTCCACCCTTCACCGAGCCGTTTAATATAGCAGTTATTATACATTTTAACATTTTTTTTTAAAATAGAGATACATTCAACTAGCAACTTGTCGTCTTTTCTTTACTAGTATATGTACCTTATTTTTGTCCGGTTCTGCAATTTATTTAGACAAAAAAGAGGATGGGACATAACAAAACAAATTTCCCAAAAGAAGAACGTTCCATTCCACTC
>NZ_BCVD01000020.1 GCF_001591565.1 Priestia flexa NBRC 15715
TTTTCATATGAGAATATGAAAGAAGTTCTGCTTTCGCGAAAGAATAAAGAAGATTATAATGAGTGTAGTAATGATGTGGAAAGATAGAAGAAAAAGGAGATTGTTATGACAGACGTACTTATAGGCAGTATTCTTTCTGCACTATCTACAGGACTTGGTGCTGTGCCAATTCTGTTTATGAATCAGGCAGTAACGCACCGTTGGAAAGACGTGTTGCTCGCGTTTACAGCCGGAATTATGATGGCTGCTTCAACAATGAGCTTAATTCCTGAATCCCTTGCAAGCGGAAGTTTTTATTCGTTAGCAATCGGGCTTTTACTCGGGGTCATGACGCTTACAATTTTAGAACAAAACATACCTCATATTGACTTAGAGCATTCTAAAACAGGGATTCAGTTTGACGAAAAAGCTTTATTAATTATTGCAGCAATTACGCTACATAACTTGCCAGAAGGATTATCAGTTGGTGTAAGCTATGCATCTGATGCAGAAAATACCGGAAACCTGATTGCTTTAGCCATCGGATTACAAAATGCACCGGAAGGATTATTAGTTGCTTTGTTTTTAGCACAGCAAAATATCAGTAAGTTCAAAGCATTTTTTATTGCAACATTAACAGGATCAGTAGAAATTATTACGTCACTACTTGGTTTTTATCTCACTAATTTTGTCGAGTCTCTTGTGTCGTATGGATTAGCATTCGCAGCTGGAGCAATGTTGTTTATCATTTACAAAGAGCTAATACCGGAAAGTCATGGAGATGGAAATGAACGCTTTGCAACGTATTCTTTCATCACGGGCCTATTATTTATGGTTTTTCTTATTAACTTCTTTTAAGGTACAAGTAGATATAGGGCAGATTCGAGCACAGCTTTGCTGCCCTTTTTTACGATTTTGAAAAAGACAAAAAGCGACTGATTGTTGCTGTAATGCTTGTCCGATCTTCTTCCTCACGTAACAGTTGTTTTTGATAAAGCGTTAAAAGTTGATCTAGCTCTTGACTACAGGTAATCGTTTCTTCACTTGATAAACCTGTTTTTTCACCAATCTCCACCATTTTTTGTCTTTTCCTCACAATTTGTATAAATAACGCTTCTGATTTACTTTGCTTTTTTAAACCAAACACAAGATCCTCTCCTATTAAAAGAAAAATTAGCCTATAACGCATTATTACAAATTCTACTAAATATGTAAATAGAGTCGCAATAATAGACATTTTTCTTATAAAGTTTTTTTAGCCTAAAGAAAGAAAGCGTTATCAACGTTGATTTCTCAACCTTTAAATTTTAGAAAAAAAATTCCTCTTCGACAAAACATGCAAATATGACAACGCATCTACAAATTCTGCAACGTCTCCTTTAGACGATAAAACCGACGTGATAAATTCACGTCGGCCTCTGATTATGTCGCTTTTTGAGAAGCAATTTGAACCGCATCCCAAACGGTAGCAAAAGGCGGAGCATAGCTAAGATCTAGCATGGTTAATTGCTCGGTTGTTAGCCGTGCCGTAATGGCTGTTGCAAACACATCAATCCGCTTGGCTGATTCTGACTTACCCATAATTTGTGCTCCTAATATAATATGTGTATCTTTTTCATAGATAAGTTTAACCAACATTTTTGTTGCATCTGGATAATACGGCGTATGATTATAAGCGTCTACCGTAACCGCTTTATATTGAATGTTTTCTGCTTTTGCCTCTTTTTCAGTAATTCCAGTTTTAGCAACTTCTAAATCCATAACTTTTAGGATGCTGGTACCAATGACACCTGGAAAATGTTTATCTTCTCCTCCTAGGTTTGCGCCTAAAATTCTTCCTTGCTTATTAGCAATTGTACCAAGTGAAAAATGAACCGGCTTTTTCAACACAAGATGGTAGCTGCTTGCACAATCACCTGCTGCATAAAGGTGCGGAACGTTGGTTTCCATTTTGTCATTAATGAGGATCGCACCGTTTTCGAGCATTCGAATGCCGTTTCTCTCTAAAAAAGATGTATTTGGCTTCACTCCCACATTTACAATAACAAGGTCTGCTTCATGCGTATTTTTATTGGTGCGAACCGCAGTTATTTTTTTACGTTCTGCAATTAACTCTTCCACTTCTTCATTGACATGAAAAGCAATATCATTTTTCAGCTCGCCCTGTATTCGTGTAGCAATTTCTTCGTCAAACATGGATAGTATATGATTCCCGCGCTCAATAACAGACACTTGCTTTCCTAATAGATGCATGGTCTCTACTAATTCCATTCCAATATATCCACCGCCGATAATCACAACTTTTTGTACATTTTCTTCTTTTAAATAACGATGGATGTTCGTACTATCTTCTAACGTCTTTAATGAAAAAACATTTTGAGCATCAATCATAAAGGGTGGCTTTACAGCTGAAGCTCCCGTTGCGATAATAAGCTCATCGTACGACACTTCTTGTGACTCATTTGTTTGATGATTATGTACAACAACATATTTCTTTATGTGATTCACTTCTTTTACTTCATGTTGAAGATGAACCATGATATCACGCTCTTTAAACTCATCAACTGTTCGAGCGATAAGACTTTCTTGCTCTTTCACAACACCTGATAAATAATACGGCATACCGCATGCACTATATGAAACATCTCGGCCTTTCTCAAATACAATAATTTCGGCTTCTTGATCTAAGCGACGCAGCTGAGATGCTGCACTCATACCACCCGCAACGCCTCCAATTACAATAATTCGCTTCATTTTATAGCCTCCTTTTTATTTGCATATTTCCCTTACTTTGCCCGATTTCAAACAAAAAAATTGCACGAAGATGACAAAGTCACCTCGTGCAATCTACCGTAATCATTTCTTTGAACGATAGTATGTAAGAGCTAAAGCCGCTGCAAGAACCGTTCCTTTAATAATATCTTGTGTATAATACGGAACATTTAACATCGTTAAACCATTTAAGAGAACGCCAATTAAAATAGACCCTAGCAGCGTGCCAATAATATTCGGTTTACCTGCTCCAAATACAGAGAAGCCGATATAGGCTGCGGCAACGGCATCCATTAGAAAAGGAGCTCCTGCATTCACTTCTCCTACCCCAATTCGCGCTGCTAACACAACTCCTCCAATCCCCGCTAGTAAGCTAGATAACACATAGGCATACATGCGGTAGCGGTTGACTGGAATTCCTGAAAGCCTCGCTGCTTCCATATTTCCACCCGTTACATAAAAGAATCGTCCGTATTTTGTATACGTGAAGAAAATATGTACAACGAGGACAGCAAGGAGCATAATAATTACTGGCACCGGAACTCCCAAAACATGTCCTTGTCCTAAGGCTAAAAAAGAAGGAATAAAGATTCCAGGTGCACGCTCTCCACTTTCTAAAGGCATATTCGTATAAATAGCCGATCCTTTCGTATAGGTTAACAAGATTCCCTGCACAATAAACATCATTGATAGCGTGGCTAAAATATCAGGAATTTTAACTTTCACGACAAAAAATGCATTCACAAGCCCTACAAGAAGTGAAGCTAAAATAGGAATCAACAATGCCACTAGCAGCTCTTGACGGTGCAACACAAGCATCGATGCTGATAGAATGGTTGCTAACCCAGCCGTCGAGCCAACTGATAAATCAAGACCATTTACAGTCAGTGAAATTGTCACACCTAATGCGATAAGCGTTACAATTGAAATCGAACGTAAAATATCGCTGATGTTTCCTGGAGTTAAAAAATTGGGTGAAGCAATTGAAAAAAAGATGGTGACTAATAAAATGGCTACTACCGTACCGTATTTTGTGACAAACTCCATCAGCTGTCCTGTTTGTTTCTTTGCTTTTACTTGTTCATTCACTAACTCTGCACTCATACCGTTCCTCCAGACGCGTAATAAAATAGCTGTTCATACGTTGCTTCTGCTTTCGATAGTTCTTTTACAATTTTCCCGTTATACATAACGTAAATTCGATCAGCCATGTTGACCAGTTCATCAAATTCACAAGTTGCATATAAAATGCCTTTTTGCTGTTTAGTTAGCTCATTCATTATTGAGAAAATCTCCTGTTTGGAGCCGATATCAATTCCTTTTGTTGGCTCATCAAATATATATACATCGGTCTCTTTTAAGAGCCATTTACCAATAGCTACTTTTTGCTGATGCCCACCGCTTAGCGTTTTTACTTTTTGCTCAACAGACGAGGCTTTAACACCAACATTCGCAGTAACACTCTGAGATGCTTCTTTTTGTTTTCGCTTTTGTACAAAAGACCATTTCGTAAAATCTTTTAAGCTTGGAAGTGACAAATTAAGTACAATCGATTCGTCTACTAAAATGCCTTCTTTTCGTCTTTCTTCTGGTATGAGAGAAAGCTTATTTTTAATATAGTAACGAGGAGAGCGATTTACTAAAAGCGGATGATTGCGCATTGATAGCTGACCCGCTGTTTTGTTCTCCAGACCAAATAAGCTTCGACATAGCTCTGTTTTCCCTGCACCGACAAGTCCCGCAATGCCAACAACTTCACCTTCTTTAACATGAAAGGTAATATCTTGTAGTACGTTTGGCAAAGACAACTTTTCCACACGAAGCAGCTCAGTTCCCACCGCTACCTCTTCACGTACCGACTCCTGCGCTACTTGCTTCCCTAGCATAAATGTAATCATTTCTTGCATTGTAGATTGCACAATTGCTTTTGTCACAACATGCTTTCCATCTTTTAAAACGGTGTAAACGTCGCATAGGTCGCTAACTTCTTGAAGGCGATGAGAAATATAAATAATACCCATGCCTTTTTTCTTTAAGTTCGTCACAACTTCAAACAAACGCTTTGTCTCATGTTGACTTAGCGGTGCTGTTGGTTCATCCAAAATAATATATTCCGCATCTTGTAAGATCGCACGAGCGAGTAATACCTGCTGCTTTTCTGCTAGCGTTAATTCCGATACATTCTTTTTAACGTTTAACGTTGAACCCAGCATAGCAAGCGCCTTTTTCGCTTCAGTATCATGTTGCTTCCACTTAACAATTGCAGGGCTACCTTTACTTGTTTGGCGGTCCAGCACAATATTCTCTGCCACCGTTAGTGATGGTACAAGCGCGACATCGACTTCTTGATGAACAATTGCAATACCTAAGTTTTTTGCGTCTTTTGGAGAACCAAGCGTAACAGAATGACCATTTTTGTAAATGGTCCCAGTATATTCTGAGTATGCTCCAGATAATATTTTCATCAGCGTACTTTTCCCTGCACCGTTTGCTCCCAGTAAAGCATGGATTTCGCCTTTTTTCACGGTAAAGCTCACATCTTGAAGCGCTTGAAATGATTCAAATGACTTTGCGATATGCTTCATTTCTAATTGTTCGATCGTCATCTGCCTTCTCCTCTACTCTTTTTGATTCCAAGCTTCTACAAACTCACCCACTTGGTCCATATTAATAGGCGCATCAGGTAAATCATCCTGAGTGATGAGCGTTGGGTTAAACGAGTAATATCTCGGTATGTCTTGTCCAGCAATTCTTTGCAGAACAAATTCCACTTGCTTTTCACCAATTGCTGCTGGATTTACCGCTGCTGATGCTTTCCATGGGCTATTTTCTTCTTGCATCATCTGCAGATCTTCATCCGATAAATCGACGCCGTAAACTTTAATTTCATCTCGGCCAGCTTCTTTAATTGCACGCGTAGCTCCTTTGGCGAATTCGTCCCAAGGTGCCCATACGGCTGTAATGTCGCCTTTATTTGGATATTTTTTCAAGATAGCCGCCATTTTTGTTTGAGTATCTAGCGATGTATTAGATGTAGCGTTTCCAAATCGCGCTACTTCTTCTACGTCCGGATAACGTTCTAGCATTGCTTCATAAATGGTGTTTCGCTTTTCCATTGGCGCAAAACCACCAACAAAAATGTACACAATCTTTCCTTCGCCATTAATATCCTGCATCATTTGCTTTAAGCCTTGCAGCGCCAACATATAGTCATCTTGATCAATCGTTGTTACGCCGTCTACATCTAGCTCAACATCAAATGCAACAACGGGTATACCTTTTGCAACGGCACGCTTCACGCCAGGTTCCAACGTTTCAGAACGACCGTGCTTAATGATAATACCATCCACATTTTGATTAATTGCCGTATCTAAATACGCTGCCATTTTTGACTGATCGTTGTTGGCATCTGACACGGTAAGCTGAATACCTTGTTCTTTGGCAGCCGCTGTTGCACCGCTAATATACTGGGCTGCGTGCGTTCCCGTCGTAAACTCGGCAATAAGAGCGACTTTCGTATCTTTACTAACGTTTTTTGCTGTGAAATTCGCCTCTGTCTTTTGTTCTTCTTTGACTTGTGGCTTACTTGCCGCGTTTATATCCGGCTGTTCGTTTGTACATCCAACCGTAACGAACAGGACAAATAGCAATAAAATAAATGAGTTGCACCATTTTTTTACATTTTTCATCTTCTTCCTCCATCTATTACTATTCTCATAAAAATAGTAAGAATTATTCCTAGCGCAATGAAGAGCAAGCGCCGACTTAAAGCTTTTATTGCTTAAGAAAATGCCGCTTCATCAAGAAGAGAAGCGGCATTTTCTTGCGTTAACCACGCATACATCCTGCTATTTTTCCTTGTCTACAATCTCAATTTATTCGTAGATTGGCACCCAGCCTTCTGTTGTAACAAAAATACGAACGGCTACTACTTTGCGATCTTCCATTAGTGTAAAATAATGACGCACATTTTCTGGAACAGAAATTAAGTCACCTGGCTCTAACTCGACATCAAAGAATGAACCATCTTTTCCTTGAATGACGAAAATACCATGTCCACTGACGATAAAACGAACTTCGTCGTCCGTATGGTGATGCTCACGCTGAAAGTTTTTTAATAACTCTTCTAAGTTAGGCGTTGTATCTGATAACGAAATCACATCTTGTGCTTGATAACCTCGTCGCTCAGAAATATCCCTAATCTCTGTATCAAATGAAGCTAAGATTTCTTCTTTTTCTTCGTCTGTTAAATTAAATTTTTCACGCAGATTTTCAGGTAGCTTTGTAATATCCCAATTTTCATAAATGACTTCATTATTAGCTAAAAAGCTTGCTACCTCTTCTTGATTTTCAATGCGTACATCTGTTGCATGTAAACGAATGTTTGCCATATGTAACTCCCCCTTAAGTAAGTGTTGATTGATTATATTTCTTTAGTGAAAGAATTTTCACGTGATAACTAAATAAAAACTCGTATGCTTCTAGCGCTTTTTTCGCTTCAAATGCATTTTCCCCCCATACGGTAATACCGTGGTTACGAATTAAAACAGCCCCTTGATCCGCCGTTACATATTCAGCAAAGACTTCAGCTAACGTCGGAATGTCCGCATAATTCGGAATAATCGGAACGGTAACCTCTGCATCTTCTTCCCAAATACCGAGTGCTTTAATAATCTCTTGCCCCTTAAACGTTACCTTTCCTTCGTCACCATATAGTTCAGAAATGACGTTGTTATCAATTGTATGTACATGCAGGCTGCACCCAGCGTTTGTATGACTATAAACCTTAACATGTAAAAGCGTCTCAGCGGAAGGTTTCAAGTGTGTTTCTTCTGCTGCTTTCCCATGGCTATCTACAAGTAAGAAATCTTCACTTGTACGCTTTCGCTTATCTTTTCCACTAGCTGATACGAAGAAGGTTGTTGGCTCTTCACTTACTTTAATCGATAAGTTACCACTCGTTCCAAAAAACCAATCTCGCTGTGCAAGTTCTTCTTTTACATCCGCAATCTCTTGTAAACGCTGCTGTGCTAAAATACTCATACTTCCACCTCCGATAATTCGTTAATATGTTCAATGACATCATGGAATGTTTCAAACGGCCGATGCGGTAAATGTAACTCTTTGCATTTCTGAAGCAAGAAATCACGTGCCAATACGCAATCAGCCATTTTTGCTGCCTGCAAATCCGTAATGGAATCTCCAATTACGATGATAAAATCTTTGTCCTCTACCAGATTTCGTATAATTGACGGCTTACAGCAGCCACAGCCATTTTCACAGTGGCTATCGCATGTATGAGGCCACGTAATTTTAATCGTTTGCCCTAAAAAATCTGAGCCGTTGCAGTAAAGGTTCTTTTTATCTATTTTGCCGTCTAACATTGGCTCAACAAAAAAGTCAATTCCTCCACTGACAATATATAGCGGAATATCCTTTTCTTTTGTGTAATGCACAAACTGCTCGAATCCTGTTCGAATCTCCGAAGTTGATAAAATAAATGATACAATCTCTTCCTTTAAAGAGATTGGCAGTAAAGAGAACATTTTGCCAACGCCTTCTTGAATCGATACGCGCTCTGCCAACACATCATTTTTGATAGCTTCCCACTCACTTGGAGCAAACTTTTTCATAATAGCAATGATGTTATCGCTGTTTGTAATCGTACCGTCAAAGTCACAGAAAATCTTCACGTTCATCACCCCTTCACCTTCACTGCTCCCCATAGCTCAAGTGCTTTTTGTAGCGCTTCGTCATTTGTATCTTCTAAAGGCTGTCCAGCAAGCGTAGCATCAACTGCTGCACGGAATGCTTTTCCTCCACCGACTGCTCCATCTGGGTGACCGTGTACGCCTCCGCCTGCGTTAATAATGCTATCCACACCGAAATCGGAAATAAGCTGCGGAACCATGCCTGGGTGGATACCTGCTGATGGAACCGGGAACGTTTGCTTATAGGTATGTAGCGGTCTTGTTACCTCGTACGTAATTCCAGCTGTATCTTCAAGCGGCATCGCGACGCTGCCGTACGGTGATGGGAATAGTGAAAAATCTGCTCCAACAAGACGAAGTAATTTTCCTAGTAAAAGAGAATTTGAGAATCCATGAAATTCAGATGGTGTTAACGCACCGCTTACTGCTGGGTGAGCCATGATTGGTAAGTTAATATCATCATCTTCGCGAAGAGCTTGTAGCACATCTAGTCCATATGCAAACACGTTAAACAATAGAGCATCGGCTCCGAGCTCCGCTGCTTTTCTAGCTTTCTCTTTTAAATCAAATGTACGCCCCGTTAAATTTACGGCATATAGCGTACGATGACCCATTTCTTTATATACTTCATCAAGAACTTTTTTCCCTTCTGTAATACGCTTTTCGAACGGTGTTAGTTCGTTGTCAAATAGGATTTCGTCATCCTTTACAAGATCGACACCTCCAAGTGCTTGTGCCCGAAGCTGCTCCGTTAAATAATCCATATCACGCCCAATTACACCTTTAAAAATACTCATTACAAGAGGACGATCGTACACTTTTAGTTTCTCACGAATCCCTTCAATTCCAAAGCGTGGGCCAGGAAAAGCGGCTAATGCTTCTTGTGAAAACTCTAAATCTAATAATTTTACTTTTCCGTCTAATGATAGTTTTCCGAAAACAGTAACTAAAATAGCAGGTAAATCATTTGTATAGTTAGAAAGCGGATAACCAATTTTCACAATCGCTTGCTTTGTCGTTTGCTCTAAATAATTGTTGACGCGATCGCAGTCTTCAAGTGGCGTAATGTCAACTACGCGCCCTTTGTGCTTTCTAAGTTGCTCCTGCTCAAGCTGAGGTAGATTTGTCCAAGAACCTACCGTTAAGCCTAGAGCAATGCCTTCTGCTTTTTTTTCAAAGTTTCCTTTTTCATCATGTAATAAATAACTTGCAACGATTTCACTCATTTGCTTCAAACTCCCTTGCTGTAAATTTCCCATCGTTACGAAATAAAAAAGCCTCTTCTTGTGAGAAAGAAGAGGCTTTTTTGCTCTCTTCTTATCTCTCAGCTACTGCTGCAAGATTTAGCACCGTGCTTAACAAAACGTTAAGTCGGTTGCCGGGCTTCACAGGGCTAGTCCCTCCACCTACTCTTAATAAGAAAATTGCTATTTATATTGTATAATCGATTTTCACGCTAATCGTATTCATCAAAAATATGTGTTTATGAATCAACAACTTCTTACATATTAAGCCAACTCAAAAAGAATTGTCAACGTATTTTTTGAATAAATTTAATTTAGCAATTCGATCAACCGCTTCTTTCAGTCGATCTTCATCGGTTAATAAACCTACGCGCACATAGCCTTCTCCGTATTCACCAAACCCAATTCCAGGAGCAACAACGACGTGTGCTTTTTCAAGTAACAAATCAGAAAATTCTTCTGATGTATAGCTTTTGGGAACCGGCAACCACGCAAAAAACGACCCTGGTGGGGCTTCAACGTCCCATCCGATTTCACGCAGTCCATGAATGAGAACCTGGCGACGAGATTCATAGCGTTCGACTAGTTCATCTACGCAGTTCTGTGACTCTAGTAAAGCAACCGCGGCTGCTTGCTGTATTCCGCTAAATACACTTACAAATAAGTGATCTTGTAAAAGATTAATCGCTTCAATAACGCTTTCGTTTCCAACAGCAAAACCGATGCGCCACCCCGCCATATTATACGTTTTGGATAGCGTATAAATTTCAATGCCCACTTCTTTGGCACCTGGAGTTTGCAGAAAACTAATGGGCTTTTGACCGTCAAACCCAATTGCGCCGTACGCAAAGTCATGTACAATGCACGTATCGTACTGGCGAGCAAATTCAACCGTTTTTTCGAAAAATGATGCCGTAGCTACTGCGCCGGTCGGATTATTTGGGTAGTTTAAAAACATGAGCTTAGCTTTTTGCTTCACTTCTTCGCTTATTTCCTCGTAAACTGGTAAAAAATCATTCTCTTTTTTCAAGGGCATAGCTTCCATTTTCGCTCGTGCTAGCTCCACTCCTGACCAATAGTCTGGGTAACCTGGGTCGGGCACTAAAACTGTATCTCCAGGGTTAAGTAAACACTGAGGAATTTCTACTAACCCAGCTTTGCCTCCAAACAAAATAGCGACTTCTTTTTCGGGATTTAGCTGGACACCGTATTCTCTTTCGTAAAACGCTGCTGCCGCTTTTTTCAAAAAAGCTTGTCCGCGAAACGGTGAGTACTTGTGGTAGTTTGGATTTTCACTCGCGTCTTGAAGTGCCTTGACAATATGAGGGGGCGTTGGCTGATCTGGGTTTCCTTGCCCTAAATTAATCACATCATGCCCTTCTTTTATTACTTTTGCAACTTTGCTAACAAGGGATGCAAAAAATTGTTTCGGTAAACTCTTCAATAGTTCTGATTGTTCAAACTGCTTCATGTGAACACCTTCTCAAAAAATTCTTGAAATTCTAGTCACAAATAATATATTGTAATAGTCAACTTGTAAAGTCATTTTTATAAAATAAATCAGGATGGTGAAGTTTAATGAGCTTAAAAGTAGCGTGTTTGCAACTTGATCTTGCATTTGGAAACCCTAAAAAAAATTACGAGCATGCTGAAAAAAAAATGAAGGAAGCACTGCTTGAATCTCCAGATATTCTTATACTGCCAGAACTTTTTGATACGGCTTATGATTTACAGAACCTCGACGCTATCGCGGACTCAGAAGGTAAGCAAGCGACTAGCTTTTTCTCTGCTTTCGCCAAAACACACAGCGTGAACATCATCGCTGGATCAGTTGCTAAGAAAACAAAAAGCGGCGTTACGAATACAATGTATGTCTTTAATCGTGAAGGCCAGGAGGTCTCGCAATATAACAAGCTACACTTATTTAAGCTGATGAATGAGCACTTATTTCTACAACCAGGTGAAACCAAAAACATCTTTACGCTTGAAAACTCATTATGCGCAGGCGTTATTTGCTATGATATTCGCTTTCCAGAATGGATTCGCGTTCATACAAGCGCAGGTGCAGAACTCCTTTTTGTGGTTGCTCAGTGGCCCAAGCCAAGACTTGCTCACTGGAAAGCACTTCTGGTAAGCAGAGCCATTGAAAATCAATGCTACGTGGTTGCCTGCAACCGCTCTGGAGACGATCCAGCTAACACATTTGCTGGTCATTCGTTAATCATTGACCCTTGGGGAGAAATTATTGCAGAAGCAGGTGAAAATGAAGAAATACTAACAGCAGACGTTGATTTATCAACCGTAAAGGCAATCCGAGAACAAATTCCGGTCTTTACAGATCGTCGCACAGAATTTTATTAAATTTCGCTGTTGACATCCAAAAATTCACATGATACGATGTTCTCCAGAAGTTACTAATAAGTCAAACAAATCAAAATTAAATAATATCTTTACTCTTATCAAGAGTTGGCTGAGGGATTTGGCCCTATGACGCCCAGCAACCGACCGTAATACCATTGTGAAATGGAGCGCAGCTTTTTAGCGCTATAAAACAATTCGTTGTTTTATGAAGGCACGGTGCTAATTCCAACAGAAAGAGAAATCTTTCTGGCAGATAAGAGGTTTGAATGACAATCAAGCCTCTTTCACTCACCGAAAGAGGCTTTTATATGATTTAAAAGCCTCCGGTATACTTATTTTTTATGGAGGTAGATAACGATGACAACAACAACTTATACATATGAGCCACTAAATGAAATTACAGCGATTAGACTTGTGAAACAGCTGAAGTTATTTTCGGAAAGTGAAGCTCTTACAGCTCGTGAAATTGGTGATGGCAATTTAAACCTTGTTTTTCATATTGTGAACGACCAAACCAACAAGTCCATTATTGTAAAGCAGGCTCTTCCTTATGCGAAAGTTGTAGGAGAAAGCTGGCCTTTATCACTCAAGCGCGCAACGATTGAAAGCAATGCGCTCAAACAGTTTGGCAGCTTAACACCCGAACTCGTTCCAGACGTTTATTATCATGATGAAAACTTAGCTGTTACGGTCATGGAAGACCTGTCTCACCTAACAATTTCTCGTACAGGATTAATCCAAGGAGAAACATACCCACTTCTTTCAGAACATATCGGTAGATTTTTAGCTCATATTGCATTTGAGACGTCTGACTTTGCGATTAAGCCACAGGAGAAAAAAGAGCTGGTTGCTCAATATATTAACCCTGATTTATGCAATATTACAGAAGACTTAGTGTTTACAGATCCGTTTTTTGATTACAATACAAATGAATTTGAAGAAACGCTTCGAAGCGATGTAGAAAACTTATGGACAGATGAAGAAGCTAAGCTTGAAGTAGCTAAGCTTAAACAAAAGTTTTTAACAAGTAGCCAAACGCTTGTACACGGTGACCTGCATACGGGTAGTATTTTTGCTAGTGAGCGCGAAACAAAAGTTATTGATCCTGAGTTTGCGTTTTATGGGCCCTTTGGCTTTGACTTAGGACAGTTTGTTGCCAATCTTCTGCTTAACACCTTGTCTCGTCCTGCTCAAAAACGCAGTGTACTTTTGGATCATATCACCAAAACGTGGGATGTTTTCCAAACAACATGGAACAAACTTTGGGTTGAGTCTAAAGTGGAACCGTTCGTTAAAAATCCAAACTATTCCGACTATATCTTACAACAAACGTGGACCGATGCTGTTGGCTACGCGGGGTGCGAGTTAATTCGACGTACAATTGGATTGGCGCACGTAGTAGATATTGATTCATTGCCTGATGAAGAGCGCTTAAACGCTCAAAAAGCAGCTCTTCGTTTAGGACGTTATTTACTAACTCATCAAACAGAAATTAGTGCACATGATTTTAAGAACTTGATTGAAGAATGAAAGGAGCCCAACATGACACACACTCTTACACTCCCTCGTTCAGTTGAATGGAAGGAAACGTTTATTTCACTGCTTGACCAGCAGCTATTACCAAACACAGTTGAATATATTAAGCTACATACTTTACAAGACGTATGGGACGCTATCGTTACGCTAAAAGTACGAGGGGCACCTGCAATCGGCATTACCGCAGCGTTTGGCTTAGCGCTTTCGCTTCAAAACTACGATGTACAGACGATTGAAGAATTCAAAAAAAAGCTGCAGGCCGACAAAGAATTTTTGGCGAGTTCTCGCCCAACAGCCGTCAACTTATTTTGGGCGTTAGAACGCGTAGTAAACAGCATCAATAACGCCATTTCCATAAATGAGGCTAAAACACTTGTTATTCATGAAGCGATTCAAATTCAAGCGGAAGATGAAGCCACCTGCTACCGCATAGGTGATTATGCATTATCGCTGTTTAATAAACACGATCGTGTTATGACAATTTGTAATGCTGGCTCGATTGCCACAGCATATTATGGAACTGCTTTAGCGCCTTTTCATATTTCAAAAGAGCGTGATATTCCGCTGAAAGTATTTGCGTGCGAGACACGCCCCGTTCTCCAAGGGTCACGCTTAACAGCATGGGAGCTTCAAAAATCAGGCGTAGATGTGACACTTATCACAGATAGTATGGCTGCACATACCATTAAAACAAAAGGGATTAATGCCATTATTGTCGGAGCTGACCGTATTGCAGCTAACGGTGACACTGCTAATAAAATTGGAACATATGGGCTTGCACTTTTAGCAAAAGCATTTAATATTCCGTTTTATGTAGCAGCTCCAAAATCAACGTTTGATTTATCGATCGCATCAGGAGCAGAAATTCCAATTGAAGAGCGCTCTGCAAAGGAAATTACGCATATCGGTGATGTACAAGTTGCTCCAGACAATATTTCTGTTTATAACCCGGCATTTGACGTTACGCCAAGTGAATTCATTACAGCCATCATCACAGAGCATGGCATTATTCACTCACCTTCTGTCGATACAATTAAACTCGTACTAAACTAAAAAAAAGAGAGAATCTCAGGTTACAATGTGATTCTCTCTTTTTTGCTTTGTAACATAAATGTAACAGTAATTTATCATCTACCTACATATATTATAGTTAGTTTTATCATGTTAAGCGAAATCTGTATAGGAGGGGTAGCTATGACCAAACAAGAACATCCCGACTCAACCTGTAAAAAGCGAAAGCAGCGGGCACGAAAGGAGCAATTTCAGCTTTTAGATGTTACAAATCAAACCATTCAGCAAGATCATTCAGACGAAACGTTCACGTCTGTAGATGGTGTATTTGTACAAGGGGAAGGATGGAAGCTAGAGAACGATGATGAAGCCTAGCAGCGCTACGCTAATACAACCTTTCCGTTTGCTACTTGTATTCCTTCTAACGTTAAAAGCTTCTCTTTTAAATGAACCTGTGCTCCTGCATAGCCAGTTAAATCTTTTGATGCGCCAACAACACGATGACAAGGTAAAAAGATAGGTAGACGGTTTCTACGATTTGCTTGTCCTACGGCACGAACAGCTTTTGGCTGTCCAATCATACTTGCTAACTGTTTATAGGAAATGACTTCTCCATATGGTATGGTTTTAAGTTCTTTCCACACCTTTTGCTGAAAAGCCGTTCCTGTTATTTCTAACGGAAGATCAAAGTTTTGCCGCGTTTGAACTACATACTCATGTAGCTGCTTTGTCGCTTCTTTAATATATTCATGATTTTCGAGCAAAGTGGCCGTTCCCTTTGTTTGTAACATCAACTCATCAAAAGAAAAGAATAAACCGGAAATCCCTTTATCAGAACATGTAACATACACATGTTCATTGTCAAACAGCGGAATGCTTCCATAGTAATTCATCGTTTTCTCCTCTCTATTGTACTTGGGAAACGGGTAACGTCACATGAAATGTTGTTCCGACCCCTAACTCACTTTCTACTTCAATATATCCCTTATGTTCTTCTACTATCTTATAAGACACCATCAGTCCAAGTCCAGTTCCTTTTTCTTTTGTGGTATAAAACGGTTCTCCTAGCTTACGAATTCGCTCTGGGGGCATGCCTTCTCCTTCATCATGAATGGATACTCTCATATAGCGATTGTTAAGATGCTTGACCTCTATGGAGATTACCCCTCCACCCTTCATCGCTTCAATTGCATTTTTAATTACATTAATAAACACTTGTTTTAGCTGATGAGGCTCACAATAAACCTTTGACAATGATGGATCGAAGTCTGTTTCAAATTGAACATTTTCAAGTAAAGCTTGAGCATTCAATAAATCAATCGTCTCTTGTACGATGACGGCTAGTGATTTCTCTTCAAATTTAGTTGCTTGTGGCTTAGCTAATACTAAAAACTCTGTAATAATTGATTCAATTCGCTGCAGTTCAGACGTAATAATATCAAAATAAAGCGAATGACCTTCTTTCATGCTATCTTCAAGTAGCTGAATAAAACCTTTTAATGCGGTCATTGGATTTCTTATTTCATGCGCAATGCCAGCTGCAAGCTGCCCTACTACTTGAAGCGTATCCGATTTCCGAATTTGCTCCTCCATTTGCTTTTTCTCCGTTACATCGCGAATAATTGTCATGTATAGGCCTGGTAAAATACCTTTTTTCGTCGAAAACTCAATTTGCTTCACTTTACCGCTAGCTGTTTTATACTGAATGTCTCCTTCTCCTTCACCTTTGCTCTCAATCGTAGCCTTATGCTCAATGACTAAATCAAAGTTAGAGGATGATAAAAACATTTCCATCGTTTGGGAACAAATGTCTTCCTTCGTTTGTTCTAAAATTTCACAAGCAAGCTCATTAACATCAATGATCTGCTGCTCTCCGTCCCATAAGATTAAGCCATCTATGGAACCATCAAAGATTTTACGAAACTTTTGTTCATTATTCCGAAGTTCTTGCTCCATTTTGGTTCGCTCGCTGATATTGCGAAAAATGGTTAAATGATAGCCTTCAATAATGCCTTTTTTCCCTGTAAACTCAAGCTCTTTTTCTTCTCCGTTTGGCATATAAAAGGTAAGCTCTTCCCGAATCTCTTCCTGCTCAATAAATTGATAATAAAGCTTCCATACGTGACGATCTTTTTTATTAATAAACGTTTGAAGATTTGTGCCGATTAGTTCTTCTAAGGGTAGTTCAAATGTCCTAGAAGAAGCTGCGTTAGCATTTACAATTACCCCGTCATGACGCCAAATTAAAATAGCTTCAATTGCATCTTCAAAAATGGCTCGAAAATTTTTCTCACTTCGCAACAATTTCTGCTCCATTCTTCTTTTTTCCGTTACGTCACGCATAATTGACATATAGTAACGACTATAAATATTTGCGGTTGTCGTGAATTCAAAAAAAGTTATGTCTCCATTTTTAAGCTTAATCGGAAGTTCTCCGCTCGCTTTTCCTTGCTGCTGAAGAAGGCGCCATAATTTTTTTAGCTTATAGTGATAAGCAGGCTCAACTAATTCTGTTAACGTTTTTGTTAATAAGTATTCTTTTGGAAAATTCAACCGGTCACAAAACGATGGATTGACATCAATCAGCTGCCCTGCTCGATCAAAAATGACAATCCCATCAACCGCTTCGTTGAATACGTCCATAAACATATGCTGACTCAAAAAGCGTTCGTTCTCCACCATTTTTTGTGCTGTAATGTCACGGAAAGTACAAATCTTACTGCCAGAGGCTTCGCTTCGTTGTTCGCACGTAAACTCTACATATTTTACGATGCCATTTTGCAAGCTCATTGTACCTTTATAAGTAAACTTCTGATTTTCTACTAGCTTTGGATAATAATCATTGATGACATCATACGGAAACAACATAAGAAAGTCTTTTAATTGATATGCAATCAGTTCATCATAATGTTTGTCAAATAACTGACTGGCTGCTTCATTAACATGCTGAACGCAAAAATTCTCGTCAAATACAATAATTGCATCTGAAACTGCATTAAAAATGGCACGCAACTGCTTTATTTCTTCGTGTTGGTCTTGTTCAATCGGTAGTTGCCGATGTGGAGCCATGCCACATCCTCCTTTCTAAACTCTTTCTTCCTATCAAAAGACAAAGCTATTTCGACAAATTTCTACTCTCTTTCATAATCTAACGATTCCCAGGTAGATATGTGCGCAGTCATTGATAGGCACATTAGTCACTAATACACTATTATTCTACAAATTTCTTTTTTCACCTTTAAAAAAACAATGAAAATCTTCCTGAAAAAAGTCCGCTACGCGTACATCTATACACATAGCGGACTTTTTAAAAATTATTTCCAGAAATCGTCGAATACTGAAATAGGCAGGCTGCGTTTATGAGCTGTTTTAACGAAATGACTCTCAATTTTCCTACTTGCTTCCTCCCCAACTTCTTTACCTTCTAAATAGTCATCAATTTGATTATATGTAACTCCTAATGCTTCTTCATCTGGCAGCTGTGGACGATCTTCTTCTAAATCAGCTGTCGGTTGTTTTAAATATAAATGTTCAGGGCAACCTAATTCTTTTAACAGCTGTTTGCCTTGGCGCTTATTAAGACGGAAAATCGGCACTAAATCTGCGCCACCATCTCCAAATTTCGTAAAGAATCCAGTCACTGCCTCTGCAGAATGATCCGTGCCAAGCACAACTCCTTGATGCATGCCAGCAATGCTATACTGTGCAATCATACGTTCACGTGCTTTTACGTTTCCTTTGTTAAAGTCAGAAACAATTTCTCCCGTTGCTTCTTCGACTGCCGCAATCATTGCATCTACAGCAGGCTTAATGTTAACAGCAACCGAACGACTTGGTTGAATGAAGGCTAGAGCGTCTTGACAGTCTTGTTCATCAGCTTGTACACCATACGGTAGACGCACAGCGATAAACTGATATGTTTCTTCGCCTGCTTCTTCATTTAATTCTTCTATAGCCATTTGGGCAAGCTTACCTGTTAACGTAGAATCTTGGCCTCCTGAAATGCCTAGTACAAATGAACGTAAAAACGAGTGCTTCTTCATATATTCTTTTAAAAAGTCGACACTTCTACGAATTTCTTCTTTAGGGTCAACAACTGGCTTTACTTTCATTTCGTCAATGATGTACTGTTGCTTCGTCATATGGTCCTCTCCCTGCCTCTAATTGTTATACATGAGTTAATAGCTGAGACGCTCTAGAGCGCGCTTCATTGATTTTATCCATCTTATTATTCCAACAATTTGTGCTAAGGTCCACAGGGTATTCGGTTGGTCGCAGCACTTCTTCGTTCGATTTAGCAATCATTTTATAGTCATCCCACAAATGATTAAGGTTTTGTAAGCAATATGCGCGCATCTCTTCGACTGACGGCTGTTTGTAGATGAGTTTACCAGATTCAAAAATTTGCTTATGAATCTTACGGGCATGAAAATCTGTGACAAACTTACTTACATGAGTATAAACCGGATGAAACATCTTCAAATGATGCTCATGGTTTGGCTGCTCATTCTGCATGGCAATATAATCGCCTTCCCATTTTCCGTTTACTTGATTAACAATACGGTATACATCCTTTAATCCAGGCGTCGATACCTTTTCAGGATTATCTGACAGCTTAATGGTATCAACAAGCTCCCCGTTTTCACCTTCAATTGATACAAGTTTATAAACTGCGCCAAGCGCGGGCTGATCATATGAAGTAATCAGCTTTGTGCCGATACCCCAGCCGTCAATTTTAGCTCCTTGTGCTTTCAAATCCATGATGCTATGTTCATCTAAATCATTTGAAGCAAAAATGCGCGCGTTTTGAAACCCTGCTTCATCTAGCATCCGTCGTGCTTCTTGAGATAAATAAGGAAGCTTTCCGCTATCTAAGCGAATACCTACAAAATTAATGCGATCCCCCATCTCTTTAGCAACGCGAATCGCATTTGGAATTCCTGACTTGAGGGTATTGTACGTATCAACAAGGAAAATGCAGTTTTGATGAGATTCCGCATATTTTTTAAACGCAGTATATTCATCACGGTACACCTGTACCAGCGCATGAGCATGCGTTCCAGAGATTGGAATACCAAACACTTTTCCTGCTCGCACATTGCTAGTCGCATCAAACCCTCCAATATAAGCTGCTCGCGCTCCATATAACGCTGCATCAAGCTCGTGAGCTCTCCTTGCTCCAAATTCCATCAAACGATTATCACTTTGCTCATACACCGCATCTTCTCCAGCTGCTAAGCGAATTCGGGAAGCCTTGGTTGCAATTAATGGGTGAAAGTTTAAAATGTTTAAAAGCGTTGTTTCAATAAGCTGTGCTTCTCCTAACGGTGCATCCACTTGAAGAATAGGTTCATTCGCAAAAATCATTTCACCTTCTACCACCGATTTAACGTTACCCGTAAAACGAATTCCTTTTAAATAATCAATAAATTCATCTTCATAGTGCAGCTCGCTGGATAAATAATCGAGATCACTTTCTGAAAATCGAAAATTCGCGATGAAATCAATCATTCGTTCTAGTCCTGCAAAGACTGCGTAGCCATTATCAAAAGGCATTCGACGAAACGAAGCTTCAAATACAGACCTGCGTTTATGAATTCCATCTTTCCAATATGTATTGGCCATATTTAGCTCATACAAATCTGTATGTAAAGCTAAGCTATCGTCAGCATATCGCCTGCTCATCATTCGTACCCCCAACAATTTTTACAATTCCATTATATTTGTGTAAACCTCTTTACAATAGAGTAAGTATAATACATTCCCTCATTTAAATAAATAAACAGATACTAGAAAAGCAAATTTTCTAGAGAGGATTTCTTATCACTTTTATACTTTGTCCATTAAATGTGCTACAATAGTGAATTGGTTTAAGATTATGTTAAATAAAGGAGCCTTTTTACATGAACATTGTTGTCAGTACATTGAATGCCAAATACATTCACACATCTTTGGCCCTTCGATGTTTAAAAGCATACGCAGAACCTGACTATCACGTTGAGATGGCTGAATATACGATTAAAGATCCAGCGATGAATATCGTGACGGATTTATATAAGCGCAATCCTGATATCATTGGATTTAGCTGCTATATTTGGAACATTGAAGAAACGATTACAGTCGCACAAATGTTAAAAAAAATTAACCCTAACCTAACGATTATTTTCGGTGGACCGGAAGTAACATATGATATTCCGTACTGGCTAGACCGTATTCCAGAAGCTGATTTCATTGTAATTGGTGAAGGAGAAGAAACGTTCAAGCAGCTCTTAGATGAGCTTCATGGAAACCGTCAGTTTGAAAACGTCAGCGGTGTTGCATTTAGACAAGATGGGAAACACGTAGTGAATCCACAGCGCAATAAAATTGATCTTCGCGAAATGCCTTCACCGTTCCGGTTTGAAGAGGATCGCAATTCTTTATCTAAGCGTGTTGTCTATATTGAAACAAGTCGCGGCTGTCCGTTTAGCTGTCAGTTCTGCTTATCTTCTATTGAAGTAGGCGTGCGCTACTTTGACCGCGAGAAAATCAAAGATGACATTCGCTATCTAATGGATAACGGTGCTAAAACCATCAAATTTGTGGACCGCACATTCAACATTAGCCGCAGCTATGCTATGGAAATGTTTCAGTTCTTAATTGACGAGCACAAGCCTGGTACTGTTTTCCAATTCGAGATTACGGCTGACATCATGCGTCCAGAAGTTATTCAGTTTTTAAATGACCATGCACCAGCTGGACTCTTCCGCTTTGAAATTGGTGTCCAGTCGACAAACGATGCTGTAAACGAGCTTGTAAAGCGTAAGCAAAACTTCACAAAGCTTACTCGTACCGTTACGATGGTCAAAGATGGCGGTAAAATCGATCAGCACTTAGACTTAATTGCAGGCCTTCCTGATGAAGACTACCATTCGTTTAAAAACACGTTTAATGACGTATTTGCTCTGCGTCCAGAAGAGCTTCAGCTCGGGTTTTTAAAGATGCTTCGTGGAACAGGTTTACGCCTTAGTGCGCAGCGTTACAACTATCAGTTTATGGACCAGTCACCGTATGAAATTCTAAGTAATAACGTTCTGCCGTTTTCTGATGTTGTTCGTATTAAGCACGTTGAGGATATCTTAGAGAAATTCTGGAATGATCACCGCATGGACGAGACGATTGAGTTCCTGGTCCAGAACTGTTACGAAACGCCATTTGATTTCTTCCAAAACTTTGGTACTTTCTGGAATGAGATGGGCTGGGCACGTATTGGACACCAGCTTGAAGATTTGTTTAAACGCTTAAAACAATATATTGAAACAGAAAGCTTTAAAAACGAAGCAATCATTGAAGGCTTCATGAAGATTGACTATTTATTCAATCAAAAACACAAGCCTCGCAAACCTTGGTGGGATGATAAGTTAGATAAGCAAGTTCGTTCTCATTACTATCAGCAAATACTTGCAAAGCCAACGGTATTAGGCGATGACTTTGTCGATGAAAACCTAACGGAAAAAGAGCTTTATAAGCACACTGTTCTTGAGCTGCTTCCATTTGATTATGCATACTACAAAAACACTGGAAAAATTGTAGAAAAGCAGTCTTTAATTTTATTCTACTATGATCAAAAAGCCAACGAGACGAAACTGTTTACCTCTCCTGTTGAAGCCTTTGATTTGCCAGTAGTGAGCTAATCGGAAAAGACCTCGATACGCGTATCGAGGTCTTTTTTTAACAGTTCTTTTTTTGCTTTTTCTTATGTTTTTTCTCAGCTTTTGCAATTTCAGCCATCTCTAAAAACTTAGCTGCGTTTGGATCACCCATTTCAGGTCCAAACTCCTCTTGTAAAAGTTGTGTTTGCTTTTCTTTCGAGTGGGCAAGGTGTCTATGATCTTTTTTCGTCATTTGCTTTGTCCTTGCTTTCCGTGCTTTGAATTACGGTTTGCTGCTTTATATGTGTCTTCTCCGCCATATTCAGCTGAAAATTCTGTATCGGGTAAGCTTTCTTTTGGCGTTTGATTATTTTTTTGTGCTGGATTATGTGCTACTTTACGTTTTGCCATTGTAATAACCTCCTCATAAGATTATAAGCATTTGCTCTATACTAGCTTGTGCAAGTGCATAGATCTTATGAGCAGTAAAACCTGTCAAAACGCTTAATGAATTACCCAATAATAATGCGTTCTTTTGGATAATGATAGTCTGGTTCTGTTTTTGGACGACGAAGCATTAGAATAAATACGAGCATTCCAATTCGACCGATAAACATCAGAATAATAATGAGTATTTTCCCTACATCTGATAAGCCACTCGTGATTCCCATTGATAAGCCTGTCGTTCCAAAGGCTGAACACACTTCAAAAATAATCTCTGTTAAAGAAAACGACTCTGTGATTGTTAAAATAATAACAGAAGTGGAGCAGATAATAATGGCAAACATAGACACAGCTACAGATTTAGTAATATCATCTTCATGAATTTCTCGTCTAAAAATCTTTATTGTTTTACTTCCTCTTGCATAATAAAACAAAAATAAAATATTTAGAGCAAACGTGGTCGTCCGAATCCCTCCACCGACGGAGCTTGGAGATGCTCCAATGAACATCATGGCACTCATGATAAGCAGCGTCGGTAGCGTAAATTCACTAACATCCATCGTGGCTACTCCACCACTTCGGGTTGCGGCTGATTGAAAAAAGGCATAGAAGAATGCTTCATGCCAAGACTTCCCTGCCATAAACGCATTCTGTTCTAAAAGCAAAATTAACAAAGTTCCAACAGCTAACAAGGCTAAGAACATAATAGACGTTAATTTTGCAAAAAGAGAAAACTGAAACTTACGCTTTTCTTTACGCTTTAAAAAGAAGTGCTTAACTTCAATTAGAACTGGAAAACCAATTGCTCCTAGCGTAATTAAGAGCACCGTCACGACTTGAACAAAATAGTCGTTAGCATATGGAACAAACGAAGCTCCAGTTATATCAAACCCAGCGTTTGTTGTCGCACTAATAGATGAAAAAAAACCATGTAAAAATGCTTCTTTCCAATCTAAATAATATTGATGAAAGTGAAGCGTTAATACCAATGCACCAATTGCCTCAATGGCAAAAATAAGAAGCAGTACATTTCTCATTAAATTAACGAGTCCAGATAATTTGGACTGATTATGATCCATCATAATTAATTGTCGTTCTTTTAAGCCAATCTTTTTTCCAATTAAAAGCCAAATAAATGTACTTAGTGTCATAACACCGATTCCACCTATTTGAAAAATAAATGCTAAAATAAAATATCCGAATGTGCTAAACGTCTCAGCTGTTGAAACGGGCGTGAGGCCTGTTACGCTTACCGCGCTAACAGCAATAAATAAACGGTTAATTAAATCTAGCTCCACCCCTGGCTTTAATGCTGCTGGAATGCTTAAAAGTAAAAAACCAACCGTCACGGCCGTCAAATAAAAGCCGACAATAACTTGTGCTGAGGACATTTGCCTAATTCGATGTTTCCAATTTCGACGCATGATAGACATTCCTTTTTTTATAATACATAATAGCTTTCCCTTTTTTTGAATTTTTCTTCCTTATGTATTATTTTCTTTTACTCACTAAAAGAAGAGATAGCTTTATTTAGTATAAAAGAACAAGTGACCGTTGTCATTACCAAACAGGAATTTCAGTATAAAAAGTTCTTTTTCCCATTAATAATAAAAGCTGTACGTGCAGGAAAACCACTACACGTACAGCTTTTATTCTAGCTACATTTCGCTTATTAAAAAGTTTTACTTTGAACGCTTTTGTAGCCAATCACCAATTGTTGGGTACGTTTCTTTAACCGCTTTTGGACCAAATACAACTGAAACGTGTCCTGTTTGAAGAAGCTTATATTCTTTATCTTTGCTTGAAACAGCATCCATTAACGCAGCAACTTGATGAGGCATTGCAATGTGATCTCTGCTTGCAGCAATGTTAAGAATATTAGCCTTAATATTTTTTAAATCAACCTTTTGTCCACGAATATCTAGCTCGCCATTAATCAGCTTATTTTGCTGATAAAAATCTCGAATCCACTGACGATATGCTTCACCTGGGAACGGAATGCCATCGGCTACCCACTTTTGCATAAGCTTCCAGCTTTCAACAAAGCGTTGATTTTCTGAACGATCAACTAGCGTTACGTAAGGACCGTAGAAATTTGTAATTGGCTTTAACATCTTATTACCAAAGTCAATCATTTCAGGTGGAATGTTACCTAGCGTATCGACGGCTTTATCTAAGTTAAAGTAGCGTTCATCTAGAAATGCGCCGTATAAACCAGTGTCTGAAAAATCAAACGGACTTGTCATAAAGATCAAGTTTTTAATTGGCAATTCATCATGTAAAGCCGCAAAGGCTGCCGTCATCGTACCACCCATACAATAACCTAACACGGACAAGTTAGGTGCTTTTGAGTGACGCAGTACTTTTTTGGCAGCGCGCGGAATGTAGTCCATGATATAATCATCCAATTTCATACCGCTATCTTCTACGCCAGGCGTACCCCAATCCAACAGGTACACATCAAAGCCACGCTCTAATAAATATTCCACTAGGCTATTGCCAGGTGTTAAATCGAGAATATATGGTTTATTGATAAGAGCATATACAAGTAAAATTGGCGTCTTGTGTAGTTTTTCTTGAGTTGGAGTGTAACGATATAGCTTCGCTTTATTCTTTTTCCAAATCACTTCTTTTGGCGTCAATCCTACCTCTGGCTCTGCTTCCGTTGTGACAATTTCATAAGCACGCTTAAAGCGTCGAGCTGAGCTTTTATATTCGCTAGGCATTGATTTGATTAACTTTTCCCATTCTTGGATATATGGAGTTGCCATGAAAACATCCACCTTTCTTTTTAATCATGAGCGAAAAAGCACAGCCCCGACAAAACGTCAGGGCTACTTTTATATGAACGAACAATTACATGTATAAGCCACCGTTAATGTTTAGTTGTTGACCTGTGATATAAGCTCCGTCTTTAACTAAGTACACAACGCCACGTGCAATTTCATTTACTTGACCAAAGCGGCGCTTTGGAATTTTCGCAACAATATTAGCACGTACTTCTTCTGGAATTGCCATTACCATTTCAGTTTCAATAAAACCAGGGCAGATAGCATTAACCGTTACGTTTGTTTTTGCTAACTCAAGTGCCAGCGACTTTGTGAAGCCTACCATACCAGCTTTTGCAGCTGCATAGTTTGTTTGACCGAACCCGCCTGCTTGACCGATAATAGATGAAATGTTAATGATGCGGCCTGCTTCTGCTTCTACTAAGTCACCTAAAGCAGCAGAAGTTGTGTTATACACACTATGTAAATTAACATCAATCACTTTCTTCCAATCTTCTTCTCCAAGCTTTTTGAAAGAACGATCGCGCGTAATACCAGCGTTATTTACTAAGATATCAAGCTGGCCAAACGCTGCTTTTGTTTCTTCAACAAGGTGTTTAGCTTGATCTGCATACGATACGTCCGCTTGAACAGCAATCGCTGAACCGCCGTTTTCTCTAATTTCATTGACAATAGCTTCTGCAGATTCTTTACTACTGTTATAGTTTACAGCTACCTTAACACCTTGTGATGCTAATTCACGTGTAATAGCCGCTCCAATTCCTTTAGATCCACCTGTTACGATTGCTACTTTACCTTGTAATTCTGTCATCAAAAATTCCCCCTGGCCTCATCAATTGTAATTGTTCTACATAAACAGTAGTATGATGTGTTTACTTGTCCCCTTGTCTTACTTTTGAGCCGGTTGCTCGCTCGGCTTTTCTACTTTTACTTGCTCCAACAGCTCGGCTTTTAGCTGTTCACCTTGCTCTTGAATTTGCTCTTGAATTTGCTCTTGAATTAACTCTTGCAGCACAGCTTGCGTATCCTGCTGCTCTTCAAGCAGTGACAATACCTTATCTAGCTTTTTGTCTAACGACTTTACATCTGACTTCAGCTTAGTGACTTCACGCTTGAAAGCTGGACTATCTTGCTTGTCTTCAAGATCATCGAAACGATCTTCTAACGCCTCTACCTTTTCCTCTACATTAATAACAAGTGAAGCTACGTTTGCTACATCTTCCTTTGTTGGAATGTTGACCTGTTGAAAATAGCGCCCTGTTACTTCGTTAATAGCTTGTTGATACTGAAGGTTCATGTTCAGAACGTTTCCCATCATTTGTGAGAACTCTTCTCTGTTCATATTGTCTCCAATAACTTTTCCCCAGTAAGACTCAGTTTTGTCATATACGTCTTTCCATGCTTGAAACGGATCTAACATCTTTTGCTGTTCCAATTTTCCATCTCCTTTCCACGTAATTAAAAGTGATGGCTCTCAATATGCTCATGACGAAAACGCATGTGGACATATTAGGAAGCACGAAGTAAACGCAATCATTATCATCAATAAGAACGCTTACTATTGTTTAATTTGTTTTCTACTTGCGCCAACAAAATGTAAAAGTGTTAAAAATATCTTACGTATACTATTATAGAGTTGTTTGATACGATAAACAATTCCCAATATTTGATTATTTTTGAAAATTTTTGACAGAAATTGTCGAAACCTTTTGTTTTTTTGTCGTTTCTAAAAAAACCCAAGGGAATGATTGACTTTTATCTCATCTAGGTGTAAATTACACATATAGAGATAAATTACCAAAAAGGGGTGATTAACTTGAGTACAAGTAAAGAAGATAACGCCTCTGCTTCAAACTCCGCTAACCTTGAAAAATCGATTAGTGGTGCACCAAAAAACTTTATGATTCCTTTTTTATTACTGAGCCTTCGGGGTTGGAATTTACATGGTTATAAGCTAATTCAACAGCTAATGAGCTTTGGCTTTACATCCGTCGACCAAGGAAACGTATATCGCACCTTGAGACAGCTTGAAAAAGATAACCTTATTACTTCACAATGGGATACATCTGCTGAAGGACCAGCTCGACGTATCTACTCATTAACGGAAGCTGGCGAACAATACTTAACGATGTGGGCTTCATCATTAGAGCAATATCAAAATATGTTGGATTCATTCTTTTCCATGTATACAGACATGTTTTTTCCATTCAGCTCAGGTACAAAAAAAGATGAGAATCAAAAGTAATTTGCATGTACAAAAGGAGTCACGTAGTTTGATGCTGCGTTTCCTTATATAAAAATAACGGCTATTTCGCGAGCTAGCTGAAATGTTAAGCCTTACACCTACGACAAACACCACTAACGTTTCATAAATTTATTCTGTTCGCAAGCCAATCAACCGAGGAGGAATTTGATTATGGCAACAGTAAAGTATGAAACAGTAATCGATGCAATGTGGGATCAATGGACAAAAGGATTAGAAAACATCGCTGAAGGAAATAAGCAAGTTGAGCTTTGGACGTTAAAAACATTAGAGCAACAGCAAGAATTTGTCTCAAAAGCAGTTGAACAACTTCAAGAAGTTGATAAGCAATGGAAAGCTGAGCTTGAAAACCTTCAGAAAAGAACAGTTGAAAATTTACGTAAAACTGCAGGCAACGCTGTGGCAGACTCATACGAAGAGTGGACGAATCGCATGAGCGAAGCATTAAGCAAGCTACAATCATTATCTGTAAACCAAAGCAAAACTGGTTATACAATGGTGAAACAAGCACAAGAGCAATACCACCAAGTCATCACACAGCTACTAGAAGAGCAAAAGAAAACGCGTGAAGAGCTTCAACAAGTATCTGATGCGTACGTAGAGCAAGTAAAATCTCTACAAAAATCATTTGCTCAATCAGTTGATCAATATGCAGTTGTAAAATAAAACAAGAAAGCCTAACTTCTTCTGAAGTTGGGCTTTTTATTATCTCCTTCAAACCATTACCAGTATGGCAAGAAAACGAGAGTACATACTACGACTACAACGATAATTATTCGTTGAACTTAAAAAAGGAGAGAATGAAACCATGGCTAAATCAAATAAATTATTAGTTCCTGGCGTTGGACAATTTTTAGATCAATACAAAGCAGAAATCGCTCAAGAATTTGGAGTAACTTTAGGCTCTGATACGGTTGCTCGTAGCAACGGATCAGTTGGTGGCGAAATTACAAAACGTCTAGTACAACAAGCTCAAGCTCATTTAAACGGGCAAAACAAATAATTTTAACAACTTCATAACATGGCTAAAAGCAGGTGCTCTAGGCACCTGCTTTTCTCATGCAAAAAAGAGGGTGGGACATAACAAAACAAATTTCCAAAAAGAAGAACAATTCCTTTTCTCACCTCTTTACGTTGTTAGAATACGTTTGTTTTCACAATCAACAAAAAACCTGAATGATTAAAAGCGAGTAACTCTCAATCGTTCAGGTTTATCGTTGGCTGAATTACTTATGTCTCAGCCTCTTTGATTATTGATGATCTACTTTTTTCAATGCATCTTGTGCATCATCTGAACCTTCAATTTCACTTTGATTTTTACCTTTCGATAAGAACCAGCCGCCAACAGCAATTGCAATCAGCACGATCCAAAAGAAAAGTTTCCATCCTTTTGACTCTGGGAAATGCTCATCAACAATTGCTAATTCAGGGTGAGCAAGCGTATATACTGCTAATTTAACCCCTACCCAACCAACAATTAAGAACGCAGCCGTTTCTAAACCTGGGCGTTGATTTAATAATTTTACGAACCATGTTGCTGCAAAACGCATGATAATTAATCCAATTAATCCACCTGCAAAAATAACGGCGAACTGTCCACCATCTAGCCCACCAATCTTAGGTAGTGGAGTATTTGGAAGCGTGACAGCAAGAGCTACCGCTGCAAGAATTGAATCGACCGCAAACGCAATGTCTGCTAACTCTACTTTTAAAACAGTCATCCAAAAACCTGAACCCTTTTTTTCCTTTGTAACGGTTTCATCATGTTTTGACTTTTTCAAATAGCGCTTTACGAGGTGATTAATCGCGATAAACAGTAAATATACTGCTCCGATTGCCTGTACTTGCCAAACATCCACTAAGAACGAGATTGCAAATAGTGAACCAAAACGGAAGATAAATGCCCCCGCTAACCCGTAAAATAACGCTTTTTTACGCTGCTCTTCTGGTAAGTGCTTTACCATAATTGCCATTACAAGCGCATTATCGGCAGCTAAAATTCCTTCTAAGGCGATGAGAACAAGCAACACCCACCCATATTCTAATAACAATGATGCATCCATAAACATTCTCCTCTCTTTTCTCTCTTACTAATCTTTTTCCCTAATTCGGCAAAGAAAACACAAAAAGACCTTTGCCAAATATGGCAAAGGTCTTGCTAAGCATAAATAAACTCGTTATGCCAACAAAGCCGATGGACAGAATCCATGGAATGACGACTTTGTTTCAGGTTTCCCTGACGCTACTCCCCTTTACTCCTTAGACGAAGTAAGTGTATTAAGTTATTATCATAATACGTAACTTTTTCCAACTTGTCAATGGAAGAATAGTTATTTATTTCTTTCCATTCAGTATACGTGCTAACTTGTGTAAAAATGTCTCAAAATGGATGGGTTTGGTGATATAATCTTCAAGCCCCATGTTCACTTCTTTTTCAATATCATCTTGTAGTGCATTCGCTGTAACTGCCATCAACACCCATTTTTTATGAGGCGTGATGAGCTACTGCTTCTTTCAATTAAGTCTAAGGCTGTATAAGCAGCTAGAATGCCCACTACTATTGCCAGCAAAACGGTAAATAAATTATAATTCCCTTCCAGAGTCATTCGCTCCTTTCTCATAAGCAAGACGTAAAAACAGACGAACCGTTTCAAAGACTCGCCTGCTGTTACGTGCAAGTGTATTTAATTCAACTGTTAATTGACCATTAGATCATGGAGCTGCTTTTGCACTTCTTGAATTTTCAATTTCGAGATATGAGCATATTCATCAAAATTCAAAAAGTAGACTAGGTACGTTTCATTTCTAGGAGTAATATGAGAGACCTTTTCCAGATTAACAATATAAGATCGATGCGTTTGGCTAAAAACGTTTGGATCTAAATACATATAAATATCACTGATGTTTTCATATGTTTCATATGTTCTCAACTGTGTGAATATTAAACATTTCTTTCCTGATTTTTCAATAAAAACAATCTCGTTAATTGGTATATAGTAAGTAGATCCGTTAAATTTAACAGGTAATCGCTTTGCTCTTGATTTAGTTGAGTTGTCTTTTTCTTGTTTAGCAAGCGTTTTTTTAGCGCGCTCTAAAGCTACATATAAACGCTGATTTTCAATCGGTTTAATAATATAATCAAGCGCAGATAATTCGAAAGCTTCAACCGCAAACTGATCATACCCTGTTATAAAGATAAAGCGTAAATCTGGTTTAATCTTCAAACATTCTTTGACAGCTTCTAATCCGCTCATGCTCAGTATATTAATATCTACCAAAATAAGCTCTGGACTTTGTACCATTACTTGCTGAATTAACTCTTCACCATCCCTGCAAGAGCCAATGACATCAAAGCCAGGTACCTGAGAAATAAAATATTCTAAGATTTCAATTGAATCTATATTATCATCTGCAATTAATACTTTCACAAACGTCGCTCCTTCTAACATTCTTTCTAATCCTTTTACATTATCTATTCCGTCAAATTAAAAACAAAAATGAACATTTATGCTAAGGAGAAAAATCTCGCTAGTTTCTCTCAAATTTAGTAAGTATTTGGATATCAAAAGTGTAGCATATAACCGTAACAACATATATATGAGAAATGAACTAATCAATTCATAAACCAAGTCTATCATACTATACTTCTTCCACTTATGCATAAAGAAATGCCTAAAAATCGTATTTTTATATAGGTCTTTTTGACTATTAATAAGAGATGAAACAAAAACAAATAAGCCCACCAGAAGAATTCACTTCCGGTGAGCTATATGCTTCACATGCTTATTTGCCTTTTTTTACAATGTCTTGTGCTTGCTTTGATACAAAGAAGCGGCCGTTTTTATCTTGTACGACAACGCTATTCATTTCAATTTCTTTTCCATTCACAACCGCAATATTTTTGTTAACAGGAAACTCAACCGTACGCTTGTTTGATTTTACAACTAGTACAGGGTTTTGTGGATCTTGTTTATTTACTGTTACGTTAGCACCCTTAAATGCTTTTGTAGCTTCAATAAATAGCTCATCCGTTAGTTTATCTAAGTCGAAATTCATTGCTTTTGCCATATGCTTAGCAAGATCAGTATTATCGTAATGCCCCACAGGACGATCTACTCCGTATGAATATAAGAACATGTCTTCACCCGTATGCCCACCTGTCGTAAAGCCTAGGTTTGCACGATTTGCCAGCAGTTTAGATAATGTTACTCCAATTGCATTTTTATCTTTCGCTGCATCTAACTGTTTCTTTTCATCAACCGTTAAGTTGTCTAACCCGTATAAAGCAGCCACTTCTTCTTTGTTTGATAAGTCTTTATTTAGAGAGCCCATTGCACCTTCTAACGTCATTTTCGCTTTTTTCAACGGGTCAATGTACGCTGAAACAGGCGTTGTATCATAGTTTTTATCTGTATTTTTACTTCCGATTGAAATACCGCTATTACCGTGATCTGATACAACAATAACCATTGTATTTTTATCTTTTTTCGCAAACTCGACTGCTTTCCCTACTGCGTTATCAAAAGCTAACACGTCGCTTACCATTCCAACAGGATCGTTTGCATGTGCCGCCCAGTCTGGCTTACTGCCTTCAACGAATAAGAAAAATCCATCCTTGTCCTTTGAAAGCGTAGTAAGTGCTTTATCCGTCATTTCTGAAATTGTCGGCTCTTGGGGCTTTGTTTGTTTACGGTCCATTTCGTAAGCAAGCGCTGAATCTGAGAATGAACCCCAAATTTTATCTGATTTTGATTTCAATAACTCATCGCGATTTTCTACAAAATCATAGCCCTTTTCGTCAATTACTTCAACTAAGTTTTCACCGTCTTTACGGTTTTTACTACCTTCTCCTGTAACAAGTGATTGCTTACCACCACCGAGTACAACGTCTATGCCTTGGTATACTTGCTGCTCACCTAGTACATCAAAGTTATTACGATCGTGATGATGGGCTGAAAAACCAGCTGGCGTTGCGTGTTGAATTTCAGAAGTTGCCACAATTCCTGTTGCTTTTCCAGATAGCTTTGCTCCTTCTAGAACATTTGCAACGGGGCGGTACTTGTCTTCTTCTTTTATTTGTTCAACACCAGGTGTTGTGACAAGTGAAGGAAGCACTCCTACGTATCCAGAGTTAGATTTATTACCAGTAGCCAATGCTGTTCCTGCTGGTGCTGAATCCGTAATTGCTGATTCAGCTGAATAAGCGCGAACCCCTCCAGCCATTAACTGATCCATATGTAGAGGTGCACCTTTATACCATCTTGCTAATGTTGTTGTGCTTGAGCTTGTTCCGTCCGTTACCATCATAATAACGTTTTTTGGTTTTTTCTCCTGCTGTTTTGGCCCCTTCGCTTCAGTTTCCATTAATGCATTTCCTAATCCAAAAGAACCGAGTGCTACAGCACCAGCAAGCGTTGCCCCTAATAATTTCTTTTTCATTTCATCGTGCTCCCTTCGTATCGCTCTTTTTTCTACATGCTTAAATCTAACAATTTTTTGTAAATGCACTTTTATGGCAATGTAAAGATTCGTTAAAATCGCGTAAATCCCTGTTTACAAGCCAAAAAATCCTTCAAATGCACTAATCCTTCAGGAGAAAAGTTTCATCGCATAAAAAGGAAACACATGAACAAACTACCAATAACAGATGAGGATTGATGACAAGGAGATACTTATGTTCAAAAATTTATTTAAAAAGAACAATGCTGATCAACAACCAAAGAAAACCCTAGATGAAATTATTGAGCAATTTAGTAAATCCAGTGATTTTACAACGCTCGCTATTGGAGCTCAGCATAAGAAATACGTCATTACGTACTTTAAACAGCTCGTCCAGATGCAAAGCGTTGAAGATAAAATTATAAAGCCTATTCAGCTCATTGACTTTACGTTAACAAACGTCAACGAAGTCGAAAACGTATTACCGATTGAAGATATCTCTATCACCAAAGATACCCAAGAAATTTTGGAAAAGATGCTTCGCGGGTATGTTATGTTTCAGCTTCATACTGATGATAAAGAAGTTGCGTTAATTAAAGTTCAAAGCTTTGATACGGGATTTCGAACAGAGAATGAAACTGAAAATGAGTTTAGCGTTGTAGGTCCAAAGCTCGGATTTGTAGAAGACCTAGACGTTAATTTATATCTCATGCGAAAGACATTAATTTCTGAGCATTTGGTATTCAAGGAAATTACGGTCGGACAAAAGTCTAAAACTCGGGTAGTAATCGTTTATTTAGAGGACATCACGAACCCACAGCATGTAGATACCATGACAAAGCGCTTAGAGTCCCTTGACTTTGACGTTATTTTTGATAGCACCATGCTAGAGCAGCTCATTTCAGATAACTCCAATACTCCTTTTCCTTTGTTTTTAACAACGGAGCGAGTAGACCGCGTATTGTTTACCTTGCGAAACGGTCAAGTTGCTTTTTTCTCAAGCGGTTCTCCATATGCAGTGACGGGACCATCCACGCTGCTTGATTTTTTCATCTCACCTGAAGACTATTATTTACCGTGGGTGCTAGGCTCATTCTTTCGCTTAATTCGAATGTTTGGCGTATTCTTTTCTATTTTTGCAACGCCGCTATATGTTGCCGTTGTTACCTATCATTATGAAATGTTGCCAAAAGATTTACTGGGACCAATTATTTTCTCAAGAACAAATGTCCCTTTTCCTCCTGTAGTAGAAGTGTTGTTCTTAGAAATAACCATCGAACTGCTTAGAGAAGCCGGAGCCAGACTACCTTCTAAAGTCGGCCAAACGCTTGGAATCGTTGGGGGAATTGTTATTGGGCAAGCAACCGTTGAAGCTGCTTTAACTAGTAACGTTTTGCTCATTATTGTTTCTCTAACTGCGCTCGCATCGTTTACAACGCCAATTTTTAAGATGTCTAATACGATTCGACTTTTGCGCTTCCCTTTTGTACTGTTTGCAGCCTTGTATGGACTGGTCGGTATCATGTTTGGCTTTTGCTACTTAATCGTTCATTTAATTCGATTACAATCCCTGGGTATGCCTTATTTAGTTCCTGTCTATCCATTTCGAGCAAAAAGCCAACGAGATACGTTGCTTAGACTTCCATATAGCAAAACGGCAAAACGCCCTGGGTATTTAAGACCTTTAAGCTGGTTCCGCTATAATCCTGAAAAATCAAAAAAGAAACAAAATCTAGACCGAGAGTAAGCAAGGAGGATATACAGCAATGAAAAAATTAATAATTATAGCTTGTTGTAGCATCTTTCTAATTAGCTGTGCGGATCGAGAAGTGATTGATGAGATACAAGTCGTGAATGCGATAGGATTCGATTACGATAAGGACGAAGACAAGATTCGAGGAACCATTTTATATCCCATCTTTAAATATGGACCAACGGAAGAACCAAGCATCATTGCAGCCAAAGGCGATAGTTCTTTTGATGTCCCTCTCCATTTAAATGTTAAGTCTTCACTCCCTTTGGCATTTGGCCAATTGCGTAGCGTCATAATTGGTGAAGATTATGCCAAACACGGAATGCGCGATTTAGTCAATACGCTTGCTCGAAATCCTGACTTAGGGCGTACGATTAAAGTAGCCATCACAGATGGTAATGCACATGAGATGTTAAGCTCTGTTACGAGAAAGAAAATTAAAGATTATCAGTTTATCTCAAATCTAATTGACCAGAATATTAAAACTGAAAACCTACCGCGAACCAACTTACAAACGTTTTTATTTAGTTTTTTTAGCGACGACCGCGATCCTTTTTTACCGTTGTTATCCCAAGAAAAAGATGCAATTAAATTAGAAGGAGTTGCATTGTTTAAAAATGAAAAATACATTTCTTCAATCGATATGAAAGAGGCGTTTTTAATGAAGCTACTCCTGGATGGGACGAAGCACGGTCGCTATACAATGGATATGAAGCACAAAGGGCATTCAGGCGAAGTTTTTTTAGAAAATCTGCGAACCAAAACGAATTACGAATTAAAAGGGAACCGTCATAATCCCATCATTGTTGTCCATTTAAATATTGACGGCCTTGTAAAAGAGTTTCCACAATGGCTGAAACTAACAAAGCCATCTAATGTCAATATGCTTGAGAAAAAGCTAACTACGAACTTAGAAAAAGACAGTGATCGCTTAATTAAAAAGCTGCAAAAGCTTGGCGTTGACCCCATTTGTTTTACGGATTACGTTCGTAGCCGTACGCGGAACTTTGACAGCCAACGCTTTAGAGAAAACTATTCGGACATGGATATCCATGTAAAAGCGCATGTGAATCTAGTTCAAACAGGCATTAGTCAGTAGGAGGGAACAACGTGGAAAACAATGTGAAAGAACAATTTCAAGTCTCTCCGTCTTTTCTGTTCTTTTTGATTCATTCCGTGCAAGTAGGGGTTGGAATGCTGGGGTTTCAAAGATATATTGTGAAGGGTGGCGGACATGACGCTTGGATTTCAGTTATTGCTTCTGGCTTAGCCGTCTCTGTGCTGTTTTGGATGTGCTTTTATGTACTAAAACGTGAAAATACGGATGTCATTGAAATTCATCGCCTGTATTTTGGAAAATGGATTGGCAATCTATTTAATATCATCTTATGCCTATACTTTTTCTCTTTTGCAATCACGATTTATCGAACATATATTGAAGTCCTCCAAGTCTGGATGTTCCCGCGGCTCACCACTTGGAGTATTTCACTTATTTATCTTCCTCTCATCTATTATATTATTTCAGGTGGTTTTCGCGTCATTACAGGTATTGCATTCTTTGGAGTCGTCCTTCCATTACCTTTATTTTTTTCATTGTTTTATCCACTTTCGCTAGGCGAAGTAAATAATATCTTACCGATTTTAGATCATAGCTTTGGTGAGTTGTTTACTTCTTTTAAAACAATGACGTTTAGCTACTTGGGGTTTGAATCGATTTTATTTTTTTATCCCTACATTAAAAATGGACCCTCTAGTTACAAGTGGGGGCAAGCTGGGCTTTTATTTACAACCGTTCTCTATACATTTTTAACAATTGTAACATTTGTTTATTTTAGTCAAGGGCAGCTTTTAAAAACGATTTGGCCGACGCTCACAATGGCTAAAATTATTGAAATTCCCTTTATTCAACGATTTGAATACGTTGTAATTTCATTATGGCTTCTTGTTGTTCTGCCAGCAATTTGTACAACCTTATGGTGCAGCGTTCGAGGGATGAGACGGACATTTCGAGGAAAGTCTACTATTTACCTATTGGTATTTATGCTAACCTTATTAGCTCTTTCAATTTTCTTTGATAATCGAAAAAACATTGACCTTTTAAATAATACCGTTTCTCAAATAGGGACATACGTTATTTATTTTTACATTCCTTTTCTATTTATTTTCAGCATTATTCGTTCGAAAATAAAAGGAAGCAAACGAACACCTGAACCACAGCAGGAACCTCAAAAAAAGAGTGAGTCACCTTCATCGTGACTCACTCTTTTTATTAGTTAAATAGCGCTACATATTCACCGTATCCCTCTTCTTCAAGCTTATCTTTAGGGACAAATCGAAGAGCGGCTGAGTTGATGCAATAGCGTAACCCTCCAGCTTCCGTCGGACCATCTTCAAAAACATGACCTAAATGTGAATTTGCAGTTTTACTACGCACTTCCGTTCGAACCATATTATGACTAACATCCATGTTTTCCTCTACCTCTTCCTTATTAATTGGCTTGGTAAAGGACGGCCAGCCGCACCCAGCATCATATTTATCTCGTGAGCTGAAGAGTGGTTCTCCAGAAACAATGTCTACATAGATTCCTTCTTCTGTATGATTCCAGAATTCATTTCGAAATGGAGGTTCGGTTGCGTCATTTTGTGTTACCTCGTATTGAATTGGCGTCAAGCGTTTTTTCAACTCTTCATCTCTACCGATATCTTTCCAGTTCTCTTTAATAAACCGATCGCGACCGGAACCTCGACGGTACATTGAATAGCGAAATTTATTCTTTTTGTAGTAATCTTGATGATACTCTTCCGCTTCATAAAACGGCTTTGCAGGTAAAATTTGAGTTACGATAGGGCTTGAAAAACGGCCGCTCTCTTCTAGCTGTTGCTTTGAAGCTTCCGCTAGCTGCTTTTGCTCATCATTATGATAAAAGATTGCTGTGCGATAAGAGTCTCCGCGATCAGCAAACTGTCCTCCTGGATCGGTTGGATCGATTTGAGGCCAGTAAAGCTCCAATAATTTTTCATATGGAAACACTTCGGGATCAAATGTAATTTGAATCGCTTCATAGTGTCCTGTCGTTTCTGAACATACTTCTTTATACGTTGGATTTTCAGTATGGCCTCCAGTATAGCCCGATACAACTTTTAGAATGCCTGGCTGTTCGTCAAACGGCTTTACCATGCACCAAAAGCAGCCTCCAGCAAACGTGGCTAATTGATGGTTAGATTGTGTCAACGAGAAGACCTCCTCTTGATTATTTATGTTTATTATACGACTGATTAATTGAGATACCAACTATCTTGCTTCACCGACTATTATGTATAGAAAAAAAGGAAGCTATGAAGCTCCCTCTTCGTTACCCTGCCTTATTTTCATGTTCTTCGTTTTCTTTTTCATCTACGCGCTGACTCATTCGAAGCGGAATAGCTTTAATAAAGAACGTTAGGACTACACCCGTTACAACAATAAAACCAGCAGTTAGATAAACGCCTGTTAGTGAATAGCTTAGCGTTTCACGAAGAATAGATACAAAGCCATCAAATGCTTGTTGCATGGATGCTGGTACCTGTTTTTGAATATCTGCTAAGCGCGCAGGATCCATTAGTACCTGTGGATCTAGCCCCTGAAGTTTCGAAGCTAATTCAGGAGGAACAGATGCTCCGCTTACCTCTTCTGTCATATGGCTAGACATACGTGAGTTCATCATTGTTCCCATAATCGCAACCCCAACTGTACCACCAAGCTGACGGAACAATTGACTGGATGCTGTTGCTACACCTAGGTAGCGCTGTTCAACAGCATTTTGAATGATTAGCGTAAATACTGGGAAGCTCATTCCTAATCCTAAACCCACTAAAATATTGTTGATGATTACGTTTGTTGACGTCGAATCTTGATTCATTGCTGACAGTGAGAACATTCCTGCTGACATGATAGCTAAGCCAATGATTGCTAAACCTTTATACTTACCTGTTTTCGTAATATATTGTCCACCGAGCGTACTTGCAAGTACCATCGCAAGCGTCATTGGCATCATAATCAATCCAGACGCCGTTGCAGAACGACCGATAACACCTTGAATAAAGAACGGAATATACATCGCTGCTCCAAACATTCCAGCACCTAAAATAAACCCAACAACGTTTGAGAGCGTAAAGATGTTGTTACGGAATAAGTGAAGTGGTAATACCGGACTTTTTGCTTTTCGCTCGACCATAATAAAAATAGCTAACGATACAATGGTTCCAATAAACAAGCTGATGATTGGTGTTGACACCCAATCATACTTAGAACCAGCCCACGAGAACGCTAGTAGTAGCGGTACAATGGTTGTTGTTAAGAATAGTGAACCCGCATAGTCGACCTTTTCACCTTCTCGTTTTTCAACGCTTGGAAACAGCATCCAAATTAGAACGAATGCAACGATACCAAACGGTAAGAATACCCAGAAAACCCAGTGCCAGTTCGCATTATCAACAATCCAACCGCCAAGTGTTGGACCGAATACACTGGCTAAACCAAAGACTGAGCTTAGTAACCCTTGCCAACGACCGCGCTCACGCGGCGTAAATAAATCTCCAACTGCTGTAAATGCAGTCGACATAATTAAACCTCCACCAAGGCCTTGAACAGCTCGGAAGATGATCAATTGAATCATTGTATTTGAAAAACCTGCACATAGTGAACCGATGATGAAAATACCGATACCTGTTAAAATAAACGGCTTGCGTCCGTAAATATCTGAAAGCTTCCCTACTAAAATAGCTGTGATACTGGAAGCTAACATAAAGCTTGTAAATACCCAGCTATAATACTCAATTCCCTGTAGCTCAGCAATAATACGTGGCAATGCAGTACCCACAATCGTTTGGTTTACGGCTGTAAACAGCATTGCTGACATAATTGCAATCATAATGGCTACTTTTTTTCGATGTTCTAAATGTTCCATATGTCTACTCCTTTCGGTAACTAAATAATTCACCTAGTGAATCATTTTTTCGGCGTACCTGTCTCTTAGTTTGACTGTCGCTCCGCAGAACGATCAATTTTTTGAAATAATGTATTCATAATTTGAATTTCCTCATTTGTAAAATCGTTAAACCGTTCAAAAAAATATGCTCTTTTTTTTGCTTCAATTTCCTCAAATATAGCATGCCCTTTTTCAGTAATGACAATTTCAACAATTCTTCGATCTGCTTCTGACTTTTTCCGTTCCACATACCCTTTAGATAAAAGCAAATCCGTCAAAGCCGTAATATGACTAGCGGATACCTGCAGGTGCTTTGAAATGTCCGTTGATTTTTGAGGACCTTCATTTCTTAACATGCGAAGAATCATAAAAGCATTAGTTGATAGCTCCGAATCAAATACGCTGTTAATTTCTTGTCGAAGCTGACGAAATACACTGCGAAACAACAACTCCATTTCATGGAGAAGCTCATGACGTTCTTTCACTATACACACTCCTTCCTTTTACTTATATGATTAAAAAGTTAATAAAATATTTATTTCACTT
>NZ_BCVD01000021.1 GCF_001591565.1 Priestia flexa NBRC 15715
AGTGCCAATGCCAGAAATGCCAATGCAAGGAATGCCAATGCAAGGAATGCCGATGCAAGGAATGCCAATGCAGGGAATGCCGATGCCAGAAATGCCACCAATGCAGGGGATGTCGATGTCAGGAGGAGCAGACTGTGGATGCGGTCAGAAGCCTAGCAATTTGATGCCTGCAATGAATCAAAGTATGAATGCACCACTTGTACAAGGTGAAAACGTACAGATGCCTTCTAAGTCCATGATGCCTATGCATCCAATGCATAGTGCGAATAAGCGAAGTCCCGGATACTTCTAATAAAAATGGTTAAAAAGCTAGGATTCTAAAGTTATAGAGTATAATTGTTGCATTTTTATAATAAAAACGTCATGAGAAATAACCAAGTTTTCAACGGTTATACCTGACGTTTTTTGTTCGTAAGGAAAAAGACATCTTTTCAAGCATGGTACGATATTGAAGAGAGTTTACTATGCTCTAGATTAATGAAGAAGAAAGGATGTTTATTGTAATGATAGATGTGATTGCGACGACATTGCATGATGCAAAGCTAGCTCAAGAGAATGGGGCAGATCGAATTAGTATTTGCACGAGTATTAATGAAGGTGGCATTACCCCAAGCTATGGGTTAATTAAACAAATAAAAAAAGCGATTACCCTTCCTGTATACGTAATGATTCGACCTCATAATCAGTCGTATCAATACAATGAAGACGATATTCAAACGATGGTTCATGATATCGAAGAAGCAAGGAAACTGGGAGTGGAAGGAGTAATCTTGGGCTGCTTAACGTCAGAGAAAACCATTGATGAAGAGACGTTAAAAGCTTTACTAAGTGCTTCTAAAGGAATGGATGTGACGTTTAACTTAGCTTTTGATGACTTACATAATCAAGAAGAAGGGCTTCGAAAATTATTGAATTATCCAGAAATAAAGCGGGTTATGACGTCTGGAGCTGATAAAAGTGCGTTAAACGGAATTCCACAAATCAAAAAAATGTTGCGTCAAATGAGAAATGAAAATCTTATATTTGTCGGAGCTAAGGGGTTAAAACCAGAAAATTTACAGGCTTTTCTATCGGTTACCAATCTAACAGAAGTATGCATTGGAGCAGGTATACGAGTTAATTGCCAATATACACAGCCAATAAATGAGAAAAGTGTGCAAAAAGCAAAAGAAATTATGAATAAAATGCAATAAGAGAAAAAGTGCTACGAAGTAAAGTAGCACTTTTTTTAGTAGAATCAGCATTAAAAACTGCCAGTTAACACAGATGAGTTTAGGAAAAAATGCATATTTTTAGAAAATTAGTTGACATTGAAAATCATTATCATTTATCCTTATACATGTAATTAGTAATGAAAATCATTATCATTTAAATAAATAGGAGGATTATTCATGTCTATTTCAATAACAAATCAATCTACAAACGAAGCGTTACTTTCACAGCAAGAACTTCGAGAATCGAATGCAAGATCTTATCCAAGAAGAATTCCAATTGCTATTCAAAAAGCGGAGGGAGTCATCATCACAGATATGAACGGCAAAGAGTATATTGATTGTTTAGCAGGAGCAGGCACTTTAGCGCTTGGTCATAATCATGAAGTAGTCCATGAAGCGATTCAACAGGTACTAGCTGATCGTATTCCTTTACATACATTAGATTTAACTACGCCGGTTAAAGAAGCGTTCGTAGATGAGTTGTTTGCAAGTTTACCAGCTAATTTTGCCCAAAAAGCAAAAGTGCAGTTTTGTGGACCTACGGGTGGAGACGCCATTGAAGCAGCGTTAAAGCTTGTAAAGACGGCTACGGGGAACCGCACAATTTTATCGTTCCAAGGCGGCTACCATGGTTCTACTCACGGCACATTAAGTATTAGCGGAACAACAAGCCCTAAAGAGCGCATTCATGCTTTAGTTCCAGATACACATTTCTTACCTTATCCTTACGAATATCGTTGTCCTTTTGGAATCGGTGAAGGTGGTCATGAAGCAATTAGCACATACATTGAAAACTTATTAGACGATCCAGAAAGCGGTATTGTTAAACCAGCAGGAATTGTAGTTGAAGTTGTTCAAGGTGAAGGAGGTTCAGTACCTGCTCCTATCGCGTGGTTGAAAGAGCTTCGTCGTATCACAAAAGAGCGTCAAATTCCGTTAATTATTGATGAAGTGCAAACTGGAATTGGTCGAACGGGTAAAATGTTTGCTTTTCAGCATGCTGATATTGAACCCGATGTTCTTGTGCTGTCAAAAGCAATCGGGGGTAGCTTACCACTATCTGTTGTTGTATACGATAAAGCGTTGGATCAGTGGGAACCAGGTGCTCATATTGGAACTTTTCGTGGTAATCAGCTCGCAATGGCAACGGGAAAAGCAACGCTTAGCTTTGTGAAAGAGCATGCTTTAGATGCACATGCGCATGATCTTGGAATTTACATGCAAATGCAGTTAAAGGCCATCCAGTCCAATAGCTTTTCTATTGGAGATGTTCGTGGTCGAGGGTTAATGATTGGAGTGGAAATCATCGATTGGTCTAAGCCGGCAAATAAGATTGGAACCCATCCTGGAAATGGAGAGCTAGCGAAGGTGATTCAGCAAGAGTGCTTTAAGCGAGGGGTTATCCTAGAAGTTGGAGGCAGACATGGAGCAGTCATTCGCTTATTACCACCTTTAATTTTAAGTCAAGCTCAGGCTGATGATGTGCTAGAGCGCTTTAAAGAAGCGGTAAAAGCAGCAGAAGCTAAGTGGGTGACAAGGTAAGATGGAACAAGATTATCAACAATGGTTTCTATCTAAGGACAATCAAAGCGTAAGAACGTATAAGCAGTTAATGAATCAGTCTATAGAGATGATTTCGAACTATTATGAAACAATTGAAAAGCCTTATCATCATTGGGAGCTAGAAGATCGCTTTGAACACTTTAATGATGAAATGACATTCAAAGAAAATGGACGTGCGTTCGCAGAACTGAAAGAGTCAATAGAACAGCTTGTTTTAAGGCATTCTCTGCATATTTCTCATACTGGAGCAATGGCGCATTTGCATTGTCCACCAGCTATACCTGCTTTGGTCGCAGAAGTCTTTATCACAGCTCTCAACCAATCGATGGACTCTTGGGACCAAAGTCCAATTGCGACTTATATAGAAGACGCAGTTATTAAAGAGTGCGTTAAACAAATCGGCTATGAAGAAACCGCAAGTGGCGTATTTACAAGCGGTGGCACGCAGTCAAATTATATGGGGATGCTACTAGCTCGCAATGATTATTGTAAGCGAAAGCTTAAAGCAAATGTACAGGAAGAAGGTCTACCCCCTGAAGCAAATAAACTGCGAATCTTTTGTTCTGAAAAAGCGCACTTTACGGTTCAGCAATCCGCTGCGCAGCTTGGTTTAGGGATGAATGCAGTTATTCCAGTTAAAACAAATGAGCGCTACGAGATGTGCATGGATGATTTATGTGCAAAGATAGAGCTTTCGAAAGAAAGTGGAGAGCTTCCGATGGCCATTGTAGCCACAATTGGAACCACTGATTTTGGAAGTATTGATTCTCTTCATGATATTCATCAACTGGCAGCAACTTATGATATGTGGGTTCATGCCGATGCTGCGTATGGAGGCGGCCTGTTGTTTTCAAAAGCTAATAGACACCTAGTTCAAGAGTTAAAGCTTGCAGACTCTATTACGATTGATTTTCATAAATGGTTTTATCAGCCCATTAGCTGTGGTGCTTTCTTTGTGAAAGCTGAAACAGCTTTTCAGCATATTCAGCTTTATGCAGATTACTTAAATCCAGAAGAAGATGAGCATCTTCACCTTGTTAACCGCAGTATTCAAACAACTAAACGGTTTGATGCTCTCAAAGTTTGGCTAACGTTTCAAATGATGGGCACATCAGCCTTTGGTAAATTGATTGACCAAACTATTCAAAATGCGAGACAGCTAGCTGGATACTTACAAGAAAATTCAATGGTTAAAGTTATGAACGAACCGATGATGAACGCTGTTGTATTTAAGTATCAGTGTAAAAGGCTAGCGAAAAGTGCGGAAAATCAAAAGTATATTGAAAATAAGATTAATACAATGATCCAGCAGCAGTTATATGAAAAAGGAACGTATATTATAGCGAAAACAAAAGTAAACCAAGAAGCATGTTTAAAAGTAACAATGTTGAATCCAATGATTGAGTTAGAGAACCTAAAACAACTTATAAAAGAAGTGATTCAGCTTGGAAACGAGTTGGAGCAGAAGGAGGAAGCATTACGTGAATGCGCAACAATCAGCTAATTTTATTACAATGCAAAATGTAGTGAACTGCTATGTCAGAGAAACAGGAAAGGGGAAATGGATAAAAGTAGGGGAAGGTGAAGAACTTATTTTAACCCTGGAAAAGCAGCCCGTCACGCTCTATTTCCCAGCTTATTATCGTTCTCTAACAGGGCGTCATTTATTAAACGAGCAAATGGCATACCAAGTAGAAGGTCATCAGCGCCAGGAGCTAGATTTGTTAACGCTATTAGCGCTGCTAATGAAAGAAGTAACGGAAGACTTGCTTCAAATAAACGAATTGATTGTTCGCGTGCTATTAAGCTACGAAAATATGAAGCAATTTATCGAAGTGAGACAAGCGGAACTTCAAGAGTGTTACGGGGCTGATAAAAGCTTTTTACAATCAGAACAAGCACTTTTAATTGGACATCAGCTTCATCCAACCCCAAAAAGCAGACAAGGCATTTTGCCTGAAGAAGAAACAATATTTGCTCCAGAGCTAAAGGGGAAGTTTCAACTACACTATTTTTACGCAGAAGCTTCATTGGTCAAAGAGGGGTCTGCGCTGGAACAAGCAAGGTTAGTTATTAAAAAGCAGTTGGTAGAAGATGAAGAAGTATCAGATGAATTCAAAACTAACTATTGCCAAGACGATGAGAATGTATTGATTCCAATGCATCCACTTCAAGCAAGATATTTACTTGGGAAATCAGAAGTTTGTGATTGGATTCAAAGCGGGAGACTTTCATATCTAGGTCCTCAAGGGCAAGCGTTTTATCCTACTTCTTCTGTACGAACTGTATATAACTCAAGCGCAGACGTCATGTATAAGTTTTCGATACCAGTAAAAATTACAAATTCACTTCGAGTCAACAAACGAAAAGAGCTGTACCGAGGTGTAGAGGTAACGGAACTTTTACGTGCTGGTTTAGAAGAAGAGCTACAAATTTATCACCCTGCTTTTCACATTATTAAAGATTTTGCATACGTAACGCTTGGTGAAGAAGAGATTGGCTTTGAGGTTGTGATTCGAGAAAACCCTTTTAAAGGCTCACAAGGTGATTCAACGACTCTTTTAGCGAGTTTATGTCAAGATCATGTGTATCGTCATCATACACAGCTTCAAGAGATTGTTCATCGTTTAGCCAAAGCTGAAAATCGATCACTGGAAGCTGTTAGTCAAGATTGGTTTAAGCAGTATTTAGACATTTCATTAAAGCCAATGATGTGGCTGTATACAGAAAAAGGAATTGCGCTTGAAGCTCATCAACAAAACTCGATTATCAAATTGACAAAAGAAGGCTATCCACAAGCGTTTTATTATCGTGATAACCAAGGATATTATTTTATGCGCTCTAAACAAGAAAGCCTCAAAAAGCTTGTCAAAGACTTGAATCAGATGAGCGATACAGTTTGTGATGATGCGGTTGCTGAAGAAAGATTCCGTTATTATGTTATCTTTAATCATTTATTTGGTTTAATTAATGCTTTTGGTACAAGTGGACTAATTGAAGAAAGCAAGTTGATTGAACAGATGCGTACGGTCATTTCAGAATATGCAAAGAATGATCATACAAATCTAGTCAAGAGTATGCTTTCTCAAGAGAGCTTGCCTTGCAAAGCCAATTTATTAACGCGCGTTCATGATATGGATGAACTAGTTGGAAGTCTAGAAACACAATCTGTTTACGTAGACGTTACGAATCCGCTTGCGGTTCTAGAAGGTGTATATAAATGATGGTACTGGCTCAAAGTGACTACCCTATTACAGTATGGGATACCAACACAAAAAAAGAAATTACGTTTCGCTATGTAACGTTTGAACAAGATTTTGACCGCTTGCATAGCTGGATGCATCAAGACCACGTCATTCCGTTTTGGAATTTGGACAAGCCAAGAGCCGAGTATGCCTCTCATTTAAAACGTTTTTTAGCGAACAAACATCAGCAATTATTAATTGGTGAAATAGATGGGCAAGCGATGAGCTACTGGGAGTCGTATATCGTCTCCCAAGATCTAATCCGTCATTATTATGACTATGAAAAAGGAGATCAAGGCATTCATCTATTGATTGGCGAGCCAAATTATCTTGGCAAGGGGTTTATTTATCCATTAATGCTAACGCTCATGAAGAGAATGTTTGAAGTGCCAGAAACCAAGCGTATTATGGCTGAACCGGATATTCGAAATGAAAAGATGATTTATGTTTTTGAAAAGTGTGGATTTCAACAGTTAAAGACGGTAGATCTTCCTGATAAAACAGCAATGCTTCTTTATTGTCAACAAGAAGTGTTTGAAAGTAGGTGGAACGCATGGATTCAAGGAGAATTTTAGAGGTTATTGGAGTGGGCATTGGGCCATTTAACCTTGGCCTAGCAGCTTTATTAGAAGAAACAGAATACTCATATAAATGCTTTGATCAAAAGTCTCAGTTTAACTGGCATCCGGGTATGCTTTTAGAAGGAGCTACGCTACAAGTTCCGTTTATGGCGGACTTAGTGACAATGGTTAATCCGTCCAGCCCGTATAGCTTTTTACGTTATTTACACGAGCATGCGCGATTGTATCAGTTTTATTTCTTTGAAAAATTTCATATTCCACGAACTGAATATAATCACTATTGTCAATGGGTGGCTAGTCAGTTAAAAGGGCTACAATTCAACAGTAAGGTTCAGAAAATTGAAATAGAAGAAGAGCAGCTATATAAAGTAATAGTTGAGGAAGATGGTGAATCAACTGCTTACTACGCGAAAAATGTAGTAGTAGGGGTAGGTACAAATCCAACCGTTCCAGCTGATTTTAAAGATTTGCAAAATAATCGATTCTATCATTCGGCTTGCTATAAGCAAAATCGTGATGAAACAGTTAAAGCTCGTCATATTACGGTCGTTGGTTCTGGGCAAAGTGCCGCTGAAGTTGTGTATGACTTGTTGCAACATCAAGAGGAAAACAACTATGAACTCCATTGGTATACAAGGTCTAAAGGGTTTTATCCAATGGAGTATTCAAAGCTCGGGTTAGAGCATTTTTCACCAGAATACACGCGTTATTTCTATCACTTAAATCAGGATAAAAAAAGAGATGTGTTAAAAAATCAAGCTCTCTTATATAAAGGAATTAGCTTTGATACGATTGCTGACATTTATGAACATTTGTATGAACGAACCGTTGGTGGAAAAGCTTCTCCTATTCATATGCAAGCACTAACGGAGGTTCAAAGTGTTAGTCGAGAAGAAACTGGCTATAAACTCACCCTTTATCAATATGAGCAAGATGAAGTGAAAGAGTTGAAAAGTGATGTTGTTATTATGGCTACAGGATATGCTAGCAGCTTTCCATCATGCTTAGAAAGTTTACAATCTCATCTACTAGTTGATGAAAGTGGGCAGTTGCAAATTGATGAGCAGTTCAAAGTCAGGACTCAACCCGTTGAAGCCAATTTGTTTATTCAAAATGGAGAACTTCATACACACGGCGTGGGAGCTCCAGATTTAGGGCTTGGTCCTTACCGGAATGCGATTATTATTAATCAAATTACAGGAAAAGAAATTTATAAAGTTTATAGTAAGAATGTATTTCAACAGTTTGGTGTGTAAAGTAAAATGATTCGCTCGTGGATTATATTTACGTGCTTGTTTATGACGGTGGTGTCAGAAGTTCTTCTGTCACCTTTTTACCCCCAATTTTTCACGGATTTCTTTCAAGTTAATGGCTTACAGGCAACATCCTTATTTATTATTTGTTGTCGAATAGTCGTCATTATTATGACACCAATTTGGGGGTTGCTTTTAAAAAAGTGGAAGATTGAAAAAGTAAGCGTCTATGCTCTTGTTAGTATATCCATTTGTAAATGGATGTTGAATGAAAGCAGCAGCTTTTCCATGTTTCTAGCTTTTTCACTTCTACTACTTGTATTTCAAAGTTGCCTAATTATCGATCTTTATCTGTTTAAGCAAAGCAATGCGGAGACGGTTTCTTATTATAGTTGGATGCTAACGGCACAAAATGTTGGCTTACTTTTAACGCCGCTACTTGCGCTAATACTTGTTCAAAATGGCAAGCTACATATACCTCTTATTGGTGGTGGAATGGTATTACTGGCAGCAGTTCTATCATTTATCATGGCTCAGCAGAGGTTAAAATTCTATAAACCGGTAAAGGAGAATAAAGGATGAAAATAACAGATACGAATTTAACGGTATTTACAAAAGAGCGCTGGAATAAAGCAAATAATCAATTGCTTGCTAAAATGTTAGAGGAGTTTATGTATGAAAATATTATTACTCCACACGAGGTGAAGGTAAACGAGGAAAGCTCGTTGTATGAATGGAAAGACTCTCGTGGAATTGTCTATCGGTTTGAAGCGAAAAAGCGCTTGTTTGATAGTTATGAAGTGTTAGTAGAAACAATTTATATAGAAGAAAATAATATGCTGATTAACCCTTCAAGAGCACTACAGCTATTAATTAGTCTGTCTGACCTTGATGAAATGTCGTTTTCAACAGCTGGACATTTAGCTAAAGAGTATATGCATACCCTTGTGGCTGATCTTCATTTACAAGAACGTCTCAGTGCTGATGAACTAGCAAATCTTGACTACGCAGAGCTTGAAGGTGAAATGACGGGACACCCTTGGATTACATATAACAAAGGACGAATTGGTTTTAACTATAATGACTATATGAAATTTGCTCCGGAACAAAAGCAAAAAATTCAGTTATCATGGATTGCTGTGTCGAAAACTGTGAGCTCTTTCCATTCACTCACATCACTTCAGTTCCAACAAGTAATGGAACAAGAGCTAGGTGAAAAAACAGTAGAAGTATTTGAAAATCAATTGCAGGAAAAAGGTTTACAACCAGCAGACTATTATTATCTACCTGTTCATGAATGGCAGTGGAAGAACATGATTATCCCTCTATATGCACACTATTTAGCGGAAAATCTCATTGTCCCAATGGGGGAAGGAGATGATTATTATCTTCCGCAGCAGTCAATTCGCACATTTGTTAATACAACAAATCGCAATAAATATCATGTAAAGCTACCAATGAGCATTTTAAATACGCTTGTATATCGAGGTCTTCCGAGTGAACGGACGGTTATTGCACCTCAGGTAACAAAGCATATAAAAGACATTCGCGACAATGATTCATTCTTGCGAGACATATGTAAAGTAGGCTTGTTAGGAGAAGTAGCCACTTTAAATGTAGACCATCCGACATTTGCAGCAATGAAAGATGCTCCTTATCAATATTTAGAAATGCTTGGCGTCGTGTGGAGAGAAAGTATTTATCAAGAGTTAGAAGAAGGAGAGCAAGCCATTACGCTAGCAGCACTCTTGCATGTGGACTCTAAGGGTAAAGCATTGGTATCGTCTTATATAGAACAGTCTGCCTTATCTGCTTCACAGTGGGTAGAAGCATTAATGAGCGCAACTCTTCCGCCATTATTACATTACTTATATCAATATGGAACGGTGTTCTCACCTCATGGTCAAAATACAGTTCTTGTCTTAAAAGAAGGTAAGCCAGTCCGCATTATTATGAAAGATTTTGTTGATGACGTAAATATTAGTGATCAATCATTTAAAGAATTACAAAGTTTAACGCCCGAATTAAAAGCTGTATTGCGGAGCGAGAAACCAGATGGCTTAACACAATTTATCCTAACAGGTTTATTTATTTGTCACTTTCGTTATTTAGCGAAAGTGCTTGAAAATAAAGAAGGAATAAGTGAATATCAATTCTGGAATAGTGTTAGAAGTGAAATACTTGAATATCAAAAGCAATTTCCAAAGCTTCAAGAGCGCTTTGAACTGTTTGATTTGCTTCGTCCATCTGTGACTAAGCTCGCATTAAACCGAAATCGTATGTTCGATTATGGGTATAATGACGGTGAAGATCGACCACATGCGAGTGAACATGGGGAAGTAAGGAATGCGCTTCATGAAGTTGCAGTTATAAAACAAGTCTAAATATAAAGAGGCAGAAACATAAGTGTTTTAGCTAACGAGATATCCGAACTATTAGAAGTTAACGACTTTTGATAGTTTGGGTATCTTTTTGTTCATTCCAAAAACAAGTTGAAAAAACCTAGTGGAATGAAGCGTAGGACACGTAACTCCTCCCCGAGGAAAGCGAATGTCTGCAGTGATAGGGAACCAACTGGTTATTGTAACCCAATACTTTAAAAAAGGCATAATTCGTCTTGGAAAAGCCATCATTTCGTTATATCCCAACCTGTTTTTATGTTTTAAATGCAAGGCATCAGGTAAAAAGAGTAATGTGTAATTCGTCTGCAGAAGCATGGTTTAAATCATTTTAGGAAAACCTCATAAATAAAGAACGCAGAGAGAAAAGGTTGGTGTTAAGTAACGTGACAACATATATGATAGGTGTTGATATTGGAACAACAACAACAAAGTCGGTTTTATTTACTGCTGATGGAAAAGTGAAGGAGTCACATCATGTTGGGTATCCTCTTCATACGCCGGATGCCCTAACAGCTGAACAGAAGCCAGATGAGATTTTTGCAGCTGTCCTATCAACAATTAAGAAAGTAGTGGCAAAGGGAAAGGTAAATAAAGAAGATTTAAAAGTTGTATCTTTTAGCAGCGCGATGCATAGCCTTATTGCTGTTGATGAAAGTGGTGAGCCACTTACAAATTGTATAACATGGGCTGATAAGCGAGCGGCTACATATGCAGATAAGCTTTGTAATCAACGAATGGAACTATACAAGCGAACGGGTATGCCTCTTCATCCTATGTCACCTCTTGTTAAGATTAAATGGTTAAAGCATGAGCACCCAGAAATCTTTGAAAAAACAGCTAAATTTATTTCAATTAAAGAATATATATTCCATAAATTATTTGATGAGTATATAGTGGATTACTCCATTGCTTCTGCAACAGGCATGCTTAATTTAGAAATAAAACAATGGGATGAAGTCGCGTTAACAAATGCAGAAATCTCTCCTTTGCAACTATCCACGATTGTGCCAGCAACTCATGTGAGCAAAGGCATTAAAAGCGAACTTGCTCACACGCTTAAAATTAATGAAGACACGCCTTTTGTAATAGGGGCAAGCGATGGCGTATTGTCTAACTTGGGCTTAGATGCTATCGACCAAGGTGAAATTGCCATTACAATTGGCACGAGTGGAGCAGTTCGAGCGGTTACAAAAGAGCCTGTTCTAGATAAAGAGGGCCGAACATTTTGTTATGCATTTACCGACGATCTCTGGGTTGTAGGCGGCCCTATTAATAACGGTGGGATGATTTTACGATGGGCAAAAGATGAATTGGCCAAAAGCGAAGCTGCAGTTGCCGAACGCTTAGATGTTAACGTATATGATTTACTTACGAAAATGGCTGACACGATTCCCCCTGGAGCTGGAGGACTCATTTTTCATCCTTATTTATCAGGAGAGCGGGCTCCTTTATGGGATGCAGACGCGAGGGGTTCATTCACCGGACTGTCTCTTCATCATGGTAAGGAGCACATGATTCGCGCGGTTTTGGAAGGGATTATGTACAACTTATACACGGTGTTAGAGCCTCTTGAAGAATTAATTGGGCCTGCTCGTGAAATTAAAGCTTCAGGTGGATTTGCTCGCTCTGAAGTATGGAAGCAAATGATGGCTGACATTTTTAATGCAGAAGTAAGAATTCCAGAAAGTTTTGAAAGCTCTTGTCTTGGCGCAGCCGTACTAGGCCTTTATGCAATTGATGAAGTTGAATCGGTAAACGTTGTAGAGAAGATGGTTGGGAAAACTACACACCTAAAGCCAATTCCTGAAAATGTGGAAGTATATAAAAAAATTCTGCCCGTCTATCGAGATATTATGAATAGTATGAAGCCTCATTACGCGAAGCTAGCAGAGCTTCAGCATGGAGAAGAATCGAATCCTTACTCTAAAAATAAGAATGACGCTTGATAATCGGTAGACTTTCATTATAATGATAGAATAGTCTGTACATTCAAAGAGAGAGGGAACTTTATGAAATCGCACATTGAGCAACATGTAACATCATACAAAGAAAAGTATAAAAACAGAGGTCGGTTGTTAATCAGCTGTTCAGATCAGCCTGGAATTGTGTCAGCTGTATCTACGTTTTTATTTGAACAAGGAGCAAATATCGTAGAGTCTAGTCAGCATTCAACCAATCCAGAAGGTGGAACATTTTTTATTCGTTTTGAATTTGAATGCGACCGCTTGGATGAAAAAGGATCAGCAATGGAAGAAGCTTTCCAATCAATTGCAGAATCATTTTCAATGGAAGCGAAATTTACGTACGCACATCGTTTAAAACGAACGGCGGTCTTTGTATCAAAAGAGCTACATTGTTTATTAGAACTCCTATGGGCATGGGAAAGCGGTGATTTAATGAGCGATATTGCTGTAGTCGTTAGTAATCACGAAGATGCGCGTGAAGTTGTTGAATCTTTTGGTATTCCGTTCTATCATATTCCTGCAACAAAAGAAATTCGTGCTGAAGCGGAAGCACAGCAGCTACAATTATTGAAGGACTACAACATAGATTTAATTATCTTAGCACGTTATATGCAGATTTTAACGCCGACATTTGTAGCAGAGAATCCATATCGTATCATTAATATTCATCATTCGTTCTTACCTGCTTTTATTGGTGCAAAGCCATACGAGCGAGCATACAAGCGTGGTGTTAAGTTAATTGGTGCTACCTCACACTACGTAACGGATGATCTAGACGAAGGACCCATTATTGAACAAGATATCGAACGAGTAAATCACCGAGATGATGCGGAAGAGCTGAAGAAAAAAGGACGCTTAATTGAGCGTACTGTCTTAGCAAGAGCAGTAAAGTGGCATTTAGAAGATCGAATTTTAGTTTACGGTAATCGAACAATTGTATTTAATTGATGAAAAGAGGCTGGGTCATAAGAATTTCAGCCAATGATCTATCCGAGCTATTTAAAGTTACCTACTTTTTATAGTTCGGATTTTTTTGTTGGTTCGGAAAACAATTTTGAAAACAGAGTGGAATGGAGCGTAGGACATTTGAATCCTGCGGGAAAGCGAGTGTCTGTGGCGCAACCGAACGAATGTGTTCTTACAACAACCCACATCGTTTAGAAACAGGATGATTCGTCTCCTAGAAGGAATCAGTTCGTTATGTCCCAGCTTTTTTCTATGAGAAACCCTGCACTTTCTCATAGACATGAGAAAAAATCGCCTATACAATAAAGAAAGACTTTTGAAAAAGGAAGTGTCGGAAGTGAAACAATATCTCGACTTATGTGAACATGTATTAAAACATGGAACGAAAAAAGAAGATCGGACAGGAACAGGAACAATTAGTACATTTGGCTATCAAATGCGATTTAACCTCCAAGAAGGTTTTCCTGCTTTAACCACAAAAAAACTTCATTTAAAATCAATTATTCATGAATTATTATGGTTTTTAAGCGGTGATACAAACATCAAATATTTACAAGATAACGGTGTACGTATTTGGAACGAATGGGCTGATGAAAACGGAGAATTAGGTCCTGTCTATGGTCACCAATGGCGCTCTTGGCCAACACCAGAAGGAAGTACGATTGATCAAATCACAAATGTCATTCATCAAATTAAAAATAATCCGGATTCAAGAAGGTTGATGATAAGCGCGTGGAACGTTGCGGATGTTGATAACATGGCGCTGCCGCCATGCCATTGCTTATTCCAATTTTACGTAGCAGACGGTAAATTATCTTGTCAGCTATATCAACGATCAGCCGATATTTTTTTAGGCGTACCTTTTAATATTGCATCCTATGCGCTTCTGACAATGATGGTTGCGCAAGTGTGTGATTTAGAACCAGGTGATTTTGTTCATACGTTTGGTGATGCTCATATTTATACAAACCATCTTGAACAAGTAAATCTTCAGCTAACGCGTGAACCTCGCTCCTTACCAAAAATGAAGATTAATCCAGATGTCAAATCGATCTTTGACTTTAAATTTGAAGATTTCGAGCTTGTTGAGTATGATCCGCATCCTCACATTAAAGGGGCCGTTAGCGTATGATTTCGTTAATTGTAGCAATGGACAACAACTGCTTGATTGGAAAAGAAAACGATTTACCTTGGCGTTTGCCAGCTGATTTACAGTATTTCAAACAAACCACAACGGGTCACACAATTGTAATGGGGCGAAAAACGTTTGAATCAATTGGTAAACCTCTTCCAAATCGAAACAACGTTATTTTAACAGGAAATAAAGACTATCACCATGAAGGTGTAAAAGTTATTCACTCTGTTGATGAACTAGTATCGCTTGAAGGAGAAAGTGAACTGTTTGTGATTGGTGGCGCAACAGTGTATGAGCAAACTATGCATGTGGCGACTCGTTTATACGTTACGCATATCGACGAGGTGTTTGAAGGGGATACATACTTTCCTGAAATTGATTCATCTGTTTGGAGAGAAGTATCAAGAAAGCAAGGTGTTAAGGATGAAAAAAACCCTTATGCCTACTACTTTACAGTGTACGAACGTGCATAATGAAATAACTACCCACAGCAAGTGAGTATGTTTATTGATTGGGTCAATCGCAGAGCATCGGTTCAAGCTTTAAAAGATAGTGTTTGTCTACTTAAAGAGGGACATTCAATGGTCATTTTACCAGAGGGAACACGGAGTAAAGGCAAAGGAATTGGTGAGTTTAAAAAAGGAAGTATAAGAATTGCATTAAATGCTAAGGTGCCAATTGTACCTGTTGCTATTCAAGGAATATCGAACATTATGGAACAATGTAAAGTTGGATTTCAAAAAGCAGATGTAACCATACGGATTTTACCCCCAGTTACAACGGATTTAGATGCAGGAAGTGATCCAAACGTGATTCATCATCAAGTTCGTGAGCGAATTATTCAAGCTTTAAATAATCATCATCAAGTGCAATCAAAAAGCGTCTCTTAAGTGAGACGCTTTTTTTGTTCAATAAATTCCTGTAAATGATGAACTAACTGTCTGAATTCTTCTGGGTTTACAAATTGTTGTTCATTCCAATGTTGTTGGACCCACTGTGTAAGCTCAGAAGCTGAGTTAAATATTTCTCCACTTGTATCCGCATTCCTCAGCATGTATCGTCCGTTATCATCATCAATAGTTACTTCACAAGGAATGGCACTATCAATGCTTTGTAACGTATACTCCATGTTAATCACCAGCTTTCTATCTTTCTTTTTTACTGTTTACTATACTGGTGAAAAGATGCTAATTAAAAAAAATCAAAAGATTAACTAAAAATAATGATTTTTCTAAATTTTATGTGATATAATGTACAAATTAAAAAAAGGTAGGAAGAGGAAGGAAGTTGGTTATGAAACAACAAGTAGATAATCGAACAAAACATGTACAGTTAGAGGACATCATGATTGCGAATCAAATGATTAAAGATGTTGTTGTACATACACCACTACAGCGCAACGAGGTGCTTTCTGAGCGTTATGAATGTAATGTGTACTTGAAGCGTGAAGATCTGCAAGTCGTTCGTTCATTTAAAATTCGAGGAGCGTATAATCGAATTAAGCAATTGACAAAGCAGGAATTAGAGCATGGAATTGCGTGTGCAAGCGCCGGTAATCACGCACAGGGAGTGGCTTACGCTTGTCGCCACTTGAACATTGATGGGAAAATTTTCATGCCTAGCACTACTCCTCGACAGAAGGTCAACCAAGTTAAATTTTTAGGGAGAGACAATGTAAAGATTGTTTTAACAGGTGATACGTTCGATGATTCGTATGAAACAGCTATTCAGTGCAGTGAAGAAGAAAAAAGAACGTTTATTCACCCTTTTAACGACGTTGATGTAATTGCGGGACAAGGAACGGTTGCTGTTGAAATGTTTAACGATTGTGAAGACGAAATTGACTATGTGTTTGGAAGTATTGGGGGAGGCGGTCTAATTTCAGGTGTAGGGACTTATGTGAAAAGCATTTCTCCTAAAACAGCAGTCATTGGCGTAGAGCCAGCCGGCGCAGCTGGAATGCAAACGTCTTTTGATAGAGGAGAAGTCGTAACCCTTGAGGGCATTGACCCGTTTGTAGATGGGGCAGCCGTAAAGACCGTTGGTAGCGTATCCTACGAAATCAGCCGAGAAGTGGTTGATGATATCGTTATTGTTCCTGAAGGGAAAGTCTGTACAACCATTTTATCTCTTTATAATGAAAATGCGATTATTGCAGAGCCAGCCGGTGCGCTTTCTATTGCCGCTTTAGACTCTTATCGCGAACAAATTAAAGGTAAAACAGTGGTGTGCGTTATCAGTGGAGGGAATAATGATATTGGTCGCATGCAAGAGATCAAAGAACGTTCCATGATGTATGAAGGTTTGCAGCATTATTTTATTGTGAATTTCCCTCAGAGAGCAGGAGCACTACGAGAATTTTTAGACGAAGTGCTTGGACCAAATGATGACATTTCACGCTTTGAATATACGAAAAAAAATAACAAAGATAGCGGCCCAGCATTGGTTGGCATCGAATTAAAACATAAAGAAGATTATTATCCATTAATTAGTCGAATGGATAAAAAAGGATTTCCTTATACGGAAATTAATAAAGAAAGCAGCTTGTTCCATTTATTCATTTAAGATTGATGCAATAACCTGTAATAAAATAACAGCATTACAAAGGAATGTCTCATTGTACGTCGAATAAGATGTCTATGAGACATTTTTTCTAAAAATAAAGTAAAAATGAAAAGACAAGTAATTAGTTTACCATGTATAATAAAAGAAACGGGTAAAAAGAGGGTTGATCGCCTTGCTATTGAAAAGCCTTGAATTTAAACATGAGAATGGTCAAAAAGTAAAAATTATTGATATTCCAGTATTGGAGGAAGATAGCACATTTCGGTTTATGATCTCTGTAAAGTTAAATACCTTAATAACAGACATTATGAAGAAATCAATGCCGAAAAAAACCTACTCGTTTCAAGAATATTTAAAACGCGTGTTGAAATGGAAAGATTATGAACAGCTATTTAAGTCTGACGCATTAAAACATAATGCTTAAAGAGAAAAAGTTGACTATTCTGAATTTTTCAGCGTAGTCAACTTTTTTATGTTTTACGTGAAATAGTTGATTATACTAGCTTGATAATAAGTACTTTAGAATATTACTGTAATCAAGTTTAGAACAATGCTATAATGAGCGCAAAGGATTTTGTAGGGGTGAACTCATGACGAAAATTAAAGTGGTAACGGATTCAACGATAGATTTAACCGTAGAGCAAGCAGCTCAATATGGTATTGAGATTGTCCCGTTATCGATTAATATTGATAATGAAACATATTTAGATCGAGTTGAAATAACGCCAAGTGATTTTATTGAAAAGATGAAAAGGTCTGATGTATTACCAAAGAGCTCCCAGCCAGCGGTTGGAGCCTTTGTTGAAGTATACGAGCGCCTAGTGGATGAAGGGTACGATGTTTTATCAATTCATATGACAGGTGGTATGAGTGGTACAGTACGTTCTGCAGAAAGTGCTGCTAAGATGGTAGATGGGAATATTACCGTAGTGGATTCTATGTATATCTCAAAAGCTCTCTCCTTTCAGGTGTTTGAAGCTCTTGATATGATTCAACAAGGGTGTGAAATGAATGAAATTGTCCAACGTTTGGATGAAATTCGCCGTAATACGACGCTGTTTGTTGTAGTTGATACGTTAGAAAACTTAATAAAAGGTGGACGAATTGGTCGAGGTAAAGCGCTAATTGGTTCTCTACTAAATATTAAGCCTATTGCTTCACTTGCTGATGGTGTGTATACGCCTGTTGCAAAAGTTAGAAGTCATTCTCAAATCGTGAAATTTTTGACAAAGCAAATCATGGAGGAAACGGCAGGTAAGCAAATTAAAGGAATCGGATTGGTGCATGCGGAAGGATTTGAACTAGCTCAAAAGCTAAGAGAATCGATAATTGCTGCCTGTGGCTATGAAGATTTTACAATTGAAGAAACAACACCTGTTATTTCTACTCATACAGGAGTTGGTGCGATTGGATTTATGTACTTTGCTGAATAAACTGAAAGTGATCTGTCTGGTGAGCAGGTCACTTTTTTGTTGGAAAAATCATATAGACTTCAACGTTAATAGTGGTGAAAAGATGTTATAATAGTGAGAAAGTAACCATCGTATGTTTAGCAAAAATTTCTATATGGAGTGCAAACATGAGAAATTATATTCGAAACTTAAGCGTGTTTAACAAAACTGTTTTGTTCTCCATGTTAATTGTTATTATTGTTGGAGTTGGGACAGCTTCGGTTAGCTACTATCTCCAAAACGTAACGACCAAGCAGCTACTCACTCAGAATGCACTAACGACAACAAAGCTTTGGAAAGAGACGTTATCTCCTAATGAGATTACGCAATTTGTTAAGGCAGAAGATTTACCTAGCTCTTTAGCTCGAACAGGGATAGAGAAACAGTTTGAGCGTATTTATAAAGCAAGTCCAGAATATTTACAAGGTCATCTATTTACAGTAGAACCTTATGAAAATCATGGATTTAAAATAGTTGTTACTGCTAATCAAAAGGTGCGTCAACAGCTTACACCTTCCATGATCTATTATGGCGAAAAAGAGTTTTATACCCATTTTATGAAAGCGAAAACAGAAAAAACGGAAGCGGTAACAGATACATATACGGATCAGTTTGGCACGTGGATTACTGCCTTTTCTCCCATTTTAAATGAAAAAGGCGAAGTCATTGCTATGCTTGTAATTGATGATAACCAAAAGCTAACAAAAGCAGAGATAGGTTATATTCATTTAATGATTAGCGAAATGGATCGAGCCGAGGTTATTATTAATGATTATTTATCCTTAGCACGTCTAGGGGTAAAAGAAGTAGATATCATTGACTGCATCCTAAGCGTAACAAGTTTAGTAGATTTATTATCTTCATATGCACTGTTAACAAGCAATATTGAAATTGAAATTCAAACGAATCAGTTAGCATACGTTCGAGGCAATAAGAATGAATTTAACCAAGTGCTTCTCAACATTATGAAAAATGGTATTGAAGCTATGCAAGATGGTGGAAAGCTTTCTGTGTCTATTAATGTAAAAGATAATCAAGTTCATATTGCAATTAAAGATACTGGTGAAGGAATGACCCAACAAGAGTTAGAGAGACTAGGAACAGCTTTTTACTCATTAAAAGAAAAAGGGACAGGGATTGGGTTAATGGTATCATACCAAATTGTAGAAGAAATGAGAGGCAAGATTACTGTTGAAAGTGAGAAAGGAAAAGGATCTACGTTTATTGTTTCAATACCAGCATATAAAACGTAAACCATTGTATCGGAGGAGAAAATATTGAAAAACAACAATCAAAAGCTTATGCTGCTGTGTTTGGTTTTAGTTATCGTTTTAGCAGCTTGTGGCTCACAAATTAAAGACCCTTTAAACTGGAAGCTCAATTCTTTTATTTATACAAATCAGGAGAATAAAGAAGTTAGCCTAGATGATCTTAAGGGTAAGGTCTGGGTCTCTAACTTTATTTTTACCAACTGTGAAACGGTTTGTCCACCAATGACTGCTCATATGGCTAAGCTTCAGAAAATGGTGAAAGAAGAGGGACTCGATGCCAACTTTATTTCTTTTAGCGTAGATCCTGAAAACGATTCACCCGATAATCTGAAGGAGTTTGCCGCAAAATTTAATGCGGACCTTTCGAATTGGCACTTTCTAACGGGTTATACACAACAAGAAATCGAAAAATTTGCGTTGGACCAATTTAAAGCTGTTGTTAAAAAGCCAGAAAATGATCCGCAAGTTATCCATGCTACAACTTTTTATTTAATCGACAAAGAAGGTACCGTTATGAAGTCTTATAGTGGTGTGGGAGATACTCCGTATGACGAAATTATTAAAGATATGAAAACGTTAAGTAAGTAAAAAGAAGGTATCTATGAGTTAAAAGTTGTATTTTAATTCATGGTTACCTTTTTTTAGAATAAACATTCTTATCCATTTTTCTACATATACTATAAGCATGGGAAAGACCTTCCTTGACAATGTATGTTACTATATAAAGATATATAAATGCGCTATAGTAAATCTAGTCAAGTAAGGCGACAACTAGAATACAGCATAGTAAGTAGGTGTTGTGATGAAAAAATGGAGAAAAATAATCGTGGCAAGCGTGTGCTCTGTCACTTTAGCTAGCTGTTCTCAGCCTACCTTTCTTGTCAATCAAGAAGACGTTGTAGATCAAAAAGAAGTGCAGCTTACAGAAAAGGAACAAATACCAAAGGGCTTTTTCCCTGTGGAATTAGAAGCTGTTGCGATAGGTGATTCGTTAACGGAAGGTATAGGAGATGAATCCAAAAAAGGTGGATACGTACCTTTTATTGAACAGTATATTGCCAAGCAAAACGAAGTGGAAAATGTAACAATTTCTAACCTGGGTAAAAAAGGAAACCGTACGGACCAGCTGTTGGCAAGATTAAAGGATCCATCAATTGCGAGCAAAGTTTCAAGAGCAGATATGATTTATGTTACAATTGGCGGTAACGACGTAATGAAAGTTGTGAGAGACTATTTTTACGATATTTCAATTAAAACATTTGAAACAGAAAAATCAAAATATGAAAAACGTTTAAATGAGGTTTTTCAACGAATTCGAAAGCTAAATCCAAATGCACATATTTACTTAATAGGATTTTATAATCCATTTTTTAAAACGCTAAGCGATATGAAAGAGATTAATGTTGTAATTGATGAATGGAACCAAGCAAGTCAACAAGTAGCAATGAATTATGAAAACGTAACATATGTTAAAATTGATGATGTCTTTTACGATTCTTCTGACAATCTTTTAGGAAAAGATGAGTTTCATCCTAATAAAAAAGGGTATGAATTAATGGCGGAACGTATTAGCGATGCAATGGAAGAAGAAGATCCTTTATTGGGACAAAACAAAGAGAAAGCACGGGAAGAAGAACTGAACGGAAACGAGTAAGGAGCTTATGAAATGAAGAAGTGGAAATGGTTATTTATTGGATTATTAAGCGTTAACCTTCTCTTAGCGGTTATAATCATTGGTCTTATTTTTCAACCGGCTGATGAAGTAACACCGCTGAAGTCTGGTGAAATAGAGGGAGATGCTGAACTAACGATTTTAGCTAAAAAAGAAGATTTAAATATACTTATTGATAAATACTTAAAAAGAGAGCTTAATAATCAGCCTCTTAATTACGATATCACGCTAACAGATGTTGTGCAGCTAGACGGAACCATCGAGGTTTTTGGGGACGATATTGATATTCGAATGACCTTTACTCCTGAAGTGCAAGATAATGGAGATATTGTTCTTGAACAAGAAACACTATCGATTGGAAAAATCCAGCTCCCGGTAAAAACAGTACTTCGCTATGTTAATAATAATTTTAACCTTCCTGAATGGGTGACAATTGATCCGAAGAGCGAGTCTGTATATGTGGCTCTTCAAGAGATGGAGCTTCAAACAGATTTTAATGTGAAAGTTGAGAAGTTTGACTTAGAAAATGATGATATACGAGTCAAGTTAATTTCAAAGAAAGAATAGCAAAAAAGCTCTCAGTAATAGTTTATTACTGAGAGCTTTTTTGTGTTAGCGATCTTGTGAAATTAAGGCTTCTAATGCAGGATTTCCTTGTGCGTAGCCGACAGCATAAACGGTATAAGCTCGGTTTGGACGCAGGCTGAGAGGTGGGATAGATAAAACAACATCATCTGTTCCTGCTATGCGTACATCAAGCTGTACAAACATTGGAGATAATCCTAGATATTTAGTAATTTCTTTAAACGTAACGTCAGAAAAGATCACGTCTCCACCCCGAGCAGCAATATCAACTGCTGGTGCATCAGGAGACAAATGAATAAACCTCATTTTTGTTTCGCCATCTGGAACTTTACTATCATCATAAATAAAAAGTAATTCTAGCTGATTTAAATTATTTACGGCAGCAACCGTGTATTTTTGCTTCCCTTCAAACGTAAACGACTTTGTGAGTAAAGGTTTTTCGGTTTGGCCAGCAGGATAAATTGAGATTGTGTAGCGACCCGGGTCCCCTAACGGTAAATAATCAGTTTCTTGTTTGTAAGTGAGATTCCTAATAATACGTCGGCCATTTAAATAAATATCGACGGACGGTGCATCGGGAGAAGCGTGGAAAATTCTAGCCATTGGTTTAGCTATTCGTGACCCTTGTGCATTTTTACCTGCTAAAATTGCTTGCTGCACATAATATAAATGCTTTTCGTAATAAGCAATGTGACGGGAAGGATCGCTATATTTATAGTAGTTTGATAAAAAATCATACTTCATTGCTTTTTTAATGTATTGGTCAAATGAATAATTAGCCATGCGTTCAGCTCCTCTGTTATACGGAGTAGGAAAAAGATGTCTATACGTAACCAAACATATGCTAAAACTCATAAATTATGCTGTAAAACAATTGACCAACTTTCATCTTGCTTTTAATTGAATAGAATGAAGCATAACCGTTAATGAATAATGGTTATAGGCAAAAGAGGTGAAGAGGATGAAGTTGTTTTATGAGAAGATGCTCAAAATCATGCTCATTGGATTTGGGTTCATTCTTCTATTACTGCATTTCATTGTCTTATCATTTTAGTTACTAATTTACGAAAAGGGGTGACTGCATTATGAAAGGAAGCGTGTGGTTCACCGTCTTTCGGTATGTACTTGTGTGTTATGCTGTTGTTTTCACCCTCATTGTCGCGAGTTTACTGCCGGCTCTCTTTGGATTTACTGTAACCTTACAGCAAGAAAATGGACCAGGAATTCCTAGTGGATCAGTGGTTGTGTTTCAGTCATCACAAGATATAGATACCGAAGGAGTTGTACTAGTTAATCAACAAGATTCATTAATAGTAATGAAAGCGAATAACCACTTGCCTGATGAAAGCATAATGGGAGTGTATTCTTATCATCTTCCATATGTAGGCTTCCTACTTACAATCATGAAGCAGCACTGGGCCGTTTTTTTATTTGTAACACTTTTTTGTTTTATTCTTCTTGGAACAAAGAGCTTACAGACGAAAAAAGGAGAGTGAAAATGGGTATTCGCACATACACATCGCATTTTCAAAACATAAAGTAACAATGTGCTAAACGAATATCACGAATGAGGAGAGATTGCTATGTATAATTATGGTTGTTATGATCAATGTCAATATCCGGTTGGGGGGTATCACCACCACTGTGGGTCAGGAAATTCATTTGCATTAATTCTTGTGCTGTTTATTTTATTGGTTATTATTGGATGCAGCTGCATCTGCTAGTTTATTTAAAGAGCTCTTTTCATACTTCGGGGTGAAAAGAGCTCTGTTTATGTAGAGAGTAAGACAATATTTTTGTTTGAAAAAATAAAAATATTTTGCCAAATGTTCTTTTTCCATATTATACTATAATTACTATCCTAATAACTGAAGGTGAATATATGGATCAAGAAAGGCTATATGAACAGCTATTTTCAATGTCGTTAACACCCATGCTTATCATGGATCTTAATGGAGAAGTTCAAGCTTTAAATGATGCTTGTGCACATCTATTTAAGAAGGAGAAAAAGCAACTTCTTTCTTCCAATGTTTTTCAGCATAGTAGTCAGTTTTTAATTAAAAAAGCTGATATTGCTCCTCTCCATAGTCATGAAGAAGAAGTGGTTGTGTTAAACAAGCAAATAAACCAACAAGTACCCGTACATATTCATATTCAGAGAATGAAAGAGCAGCCGCATCTTCTTGTTGTGCAGTGGAAAGAATTTTCTTCTAGTTTTGAAAAACAAGAGGAAGTTATTCGGAAAATGAAGCAGTACAAACAGTTTGTAAAGCAGAGTCAAGATGCTTTTATTGTCACCCAAGAAGGAAAGATTCAGTACATTAACCCCGCTGGTGTGCGCATGCTTGGAGGAACTAAAAAAGAGGACTATCTAGGACGATATTGGCTTCATTTTATTCATCCAGAACATCTAGAAATCGTTAAAAAACGAATGAATCAGCTGATGAAAGGAATGTCTATTCGTCCTCGTGCAGAAGTGAAGTTATTGACTAAGCGTGGAGTTGTGAGTATTGAATCTTCCGAAACGAAAATTAAATTTAAAGGCGAGGATGCTATTCAGTATATTATTCGTGATGTAACGGATCGGAAGAAGTATGATGAAATGGCAAGTGAATCTGAAAAACTCATGATGGTGAGCAAGCTAGCAGCGGGCGTAGCGCATGAAATAAGAAATCCATTGACTGCAGTTAAAGGGTTTGTGCAGCTATTAAATGCATCTCAGCAATATAATAAATCTTATCATGATATTATGCTAGAAGAGCTGAATCGCGTTGAATCAATTATCCAAGAATTTTTAACGTTAGCAAAACCTAAAAGTGAGCATCCTTTTAAGAAAAAGAGCCTTCACCAAATTTTAAGTCATGTAACGTTATTGCTTACTACTCATGCAAACTATAAGAATAGTGAAATCAAAAGCTTTCTCGAAGGGGATATTGAAATTCTCTGTGAAGAAAATGCATTAAAGCAAGTATTCATAAATCTTATTCAAAATTCATTGGAATCGATGGATAAAGGCGTGGTAACGGTTAGAACAGAAAAACGAAATGGATATGGCGTAGTAACAATTGAAGATCAGGGTTGCGGAATAGACGAACAATCATTAGCTCGTTTAGGAGAACCGTTCTTTTCTACAAAGCAAACGGGAACGGGTTTAGGGCTAATGGTTAGCTATCAAATTATTGAACAACATCAGGGGCATATTTCATTTACAAGTCAAATAGGAGTGGGCACAAAAGTTGAAATTGCGATTCCGCATGTAAAAGAGCCAGTGAATGTATAGTAGCAGTACTATTTATTCGCTGGTTTTTTTATTTGTGCGTAAAAGGCGAATGTTATATTTTTAATTTTTTGTAATGTTCGTGTTTATTGTTGACGTAAGCGTTTTTGTCTGATATAGTATCAAATGGCTAGAAGATAACCGAATAATAAATAAAAAACGGTTGATGAAAAATAAAAAGGTTAACGGGGGAATGTATCGATGAATCAAAACTATGATGTAATTGTTGTAGGAGCAGGCCCAGCTGGAATTTTTACTTGTTATGAATTAACGCTAAAACTACCTGAAGCAAAAGTGTTGTTAATTGATAAAGGACACGATATTTACCGAAGAAATTGTCCGATTCTTCAGAAAAAAATTGTGAAATGTCCGCCGGCGAATAATAAAAAAGATTTTGCAGGCTGTTTGCCCGCTTGTTCAATTACCAATGGATTTGGTGGAGCAGGCGCATATTCAGATGGGAAATTCAATATTACAAGTGAATTTGGGGGATGGATGACGGATTATCTCCCTGAATCACAGGTGGTAGATTTAATTAAATACGTAGATGAAATTAACTTAAAGCACGGGGCAACAGATTCGATTACAGACCCGTTAACTGATAAAGTACGTGAAATTGAAAAACGGGGCTACGCAGCAGGCTTAAAACTACTGCGTGCGCAAGTTCGTCACTTAGGGACGGAACAAAATTTAGAAATTTTGAAAAGCATTTATGAATATTTAAAAGAACGCATCGACATGCAGTATAAAACAGAAGTTGCTGATTTTGTTACAGAGAAAATTGATGGGAAGCACATTGTACGCGGAATTGAGCTTAAAAATGGGGAAATGCTAACTGCTGATAAAGTGGTAGTATCTCCAGGGCGAGATGGTTCAAAATGGCTGACTGACTTATTAAAAAAACGTCGATTAAAAATGATTAACAACCAAGTTGATATTGGCGTTCGTGTTGAGACTTCAGATATCGTAATGGAAGAGATTAATAAGCATCTATACGAAGGTAAATTCATTTATAATACATCAGTTGGTACGCGAGTAAGAACGTTCTGTAGCAACCCCTCAGGACATGTAGTTGTTGAGAATCATTCTGGAATCATGCTTGCAAACGGCCACGCTTATAAAGACCCGAAGCTTGGAAGTAAGAATACGAACTTTGCGCTGCTTGTATCTCATAAATTCTCAGAACCGTTTGATCAACCAAATGAATATGCACATGAAGTATCAAGATTAGCAAATATGCTATCAAATGGGGGATTAGTTGTACAGAAGTACGGTGATATTCTAAAAGGTCGTCGCTCCACACCAGCTCGTATTAAAGAAGGTTTCTTAGAGCCAACGTTAAAAGAAGCAGTCCCAGGAGATCTTGGGCTTGTTCTTCCTTATAACACAATGAAGAGTCTAATTGAAATGACGGAAGCATTAGATCATGTAACGCCAGGCTTAGCTTCTGAACACACGCTTTTTTACGGAGTAGAAGCGAAGTTTTACTCTGCACGTCCAAAACTAACGGATCGCTTTGAAACAGAGATTTCAGGCTTATATGTTGGAGGAGACGGAGCCGGCATCACGCGAGGATTAGCTCAGGCAAGTGCTTGTGGCGTATGGGTGGCACGAGATATTGTTGAAAAATTAAAAGATGAAAAAAGAAAAGAACAGCCAGCAATGGTATAAGAAAAAGCGGACGCATAGGGTCCGCTTTTTTTATTTACATAATAGCTTTTTTAATATGTTTTAAATAACGGAAGCGAATGAATAAGAAATACACTACTTGAACAGCTCCAAATCCAAGCAGAACGACTGCAGTTTCCTTAACAACTGAGAATTCAAATAAGCCTTGAAGAGCTTTAAACGCAAACACGCTGTGTACAAACGCTACAAGAATGGGAACAAAAAATAATAAAACAAGCTGAGGCGTAATAATTTTATTGAGCTCAGACTTAGTTAAACCAACTTTTGCAATCATTTGATACTGGCGTTTATCATAGTCAAGGTCTGTATACAAACGGAAGTATAAAAAGCTTCCTGCTGCAATGAAGAAGACACAGCCGACTAAAAGTGCCACGAAAAGAGCAGTGCGATACATTTCCATCATCATATTGTAATCATATCCAGCTGATGAGAAATAGAAAGCTGGATCACTCGTATAATTCCCAGTATAAATGCCGTCTTCTCCGTTATATAAACTTAAGCCAATGTCTTTTGTTTCGACCCAATCTTTAGTTGCAAATCCGTAATAGTGAGTTGTTGACGTAGGGTTTTTAATTTGTTTATAAAGCTCATTTGGAATGACGTACAAATCATAGCCGATCATTCCAGAAGAAAAGTAAGGTGCATCAATAATTTTTGTTGCGTTGAATGTTAGATTGCTTTCACTTAAAGTAATGGGTTTCATCTTTTCATCTAAAAACGTATTATAAGTGACTGTGCTCACATAATGACCTTCATTTTCTTTTAACTTAAGTGGTTTTTCACGAGCTGCAATAGCCATCGCATTATAATCAGACAAGGAGATAAGCTCAACTTTTTTATTCGTTTCTTTTCCTGTTTGTTCGATTAACGTTACTTTGATTTCATTATATGATAAGTCGTTTTTATTAAAATCATCTCGAATGGCTTGTACCTGTGCTTTTTCGCTCGGGTTTTGATCCGATGATTGATAGACAACGGGAATTTGAGCACGTTCGTCGAATAGCTTTTTTGAGCCTCCCATCGCCGATAAGGTTCCAATTGCACAAAAAGCAACGGTTGATACGATTGTTACCATGAAAAACATACGAGCGTTATCTTTCATTCTGTAAGCTAAATCTGAAATGGTAATAAGACGAGTATGATTCCAGTAAAAGCGCTTGTTTTTCTTGAACATTTTTAATAAGAAAACACTTAGCTGCGTATAGAAAAAATAAGTTCCCACAATCGTCATAAGGATAACGATAAAAAAGCGATAGCCAATATTATACATGTTTGCTGTCCACGCTAAGTAATAGCCGCCAATTAATAAACCAGCAGCCAGTAATGATAAAATAATAGAGGTTTTAGGTTCAGGCTTTGGTTTTGATGTAGACTGAAACAAATCTAACAGTTTGTTTGTGCGTACAAAAACGCTTGTGAAAAATGAAATAACAAGAAATAAAACGGTAAATGCAGCTATTGTTAAGGCGAGTGCTTCCCAAGGAACTAAAAACGAAAGGGGTTTTTCCATGCCAATAACGTAAGATCCAACCATTAAGTAGAGCTTGCCGAGAAGCATTCCAACAAGAATTCCCGTAATGATGGCTGAAAAACCAATGATCATGTTTTCTAAAAAAATCATGGTGTTTAGCTGACGTTTAGACATTCCATGCATAATAAAAATTCCAAATTCACGCTTGCGAGACTTTAAAAATGCGCTGACAGAATACAGGACGAAGAAAAACGAAAATACATAGATAATATATTCAGCCGCCGTCATGCCCTTTTTTGCCATTTCTTTTGTTACACCTTCTGTGACCCCAGGATGAAAAATAAACATTGCATAAAGAAAAAAAACGGCTACAGAAAAGGCGCTGCTTAAAAAGTAAGCTGCATACGTACGCTTATTACGCATCACGTTTTTAAATGCGAGTTGTCGAAAGCTCATGTGCGTCTCCTCCTAAAACTGATAGCATATCAATAATTTGCTGATAAAAAGCTTGACGATTATTTCCGCGGTAAATTTCGTTATAAAGCTGTCCATCTTTAATGAAAATTACGCGATTGCAATAGCTAGCTGCGTGCGCATCATGAGTAACCATCATCATTGTTGCGCGTTCTTGTTCATTTAAATGCTGCAGGGTTTCCATCACATCTTTAGATGCTTTGGAATCTAAGTTTCCAGTTGGCTCATCAGCCAAGATAAGCTGTGGATGGTGGATAATTGCTCGGGCAATGGCGGCTCGTTGCATTTGTCCGCCTGAAATTTCGTACGTGCGCTTTTTTAAGATATGTTCAATGCCGAGTTTACTAGTAATAGCAGCTACTCTCTTGGCCATTTCGGAGCTTTTTACTTTGTCTAAAGCAAGCGGTAAAATAATATTTTCTTCAACAGTTAATGTATCTAATAAATTAAAGTATTGGAAGACAAACCCGAGCTCGCGGCGTCTAAAAAGTGCAATCTCTTTTTTCTTAAGTTGATGAGGATTGCGGTTGTTAATGATTACTTCTCCAGCCGTCGGTGAATCAATGGTAGAAACCATATTGAGCAGGGTTGTTTTCCCGCTTCCGGACGGCCCCATAATGCCAACAAATTCTCCTTTTTCAATTGAAAAGTTAACGCCTTCTAAGGCTTTGTAAGAAACGTTTCCTTCATATACTTTTGTTAAGTTATTGACTTGTAAAATAGGCATAGTCAAACTCCTTTGTAAATGTTTTTTCTTTATAGCCCTATCTTATTGAAATTTGATCTAACGTGCCATGTACTAAGCTTACAGGAATCTTACACTTTTGTAAGAAAGCAAGAGAAGGCTAATCTATATATTAGCCTTCTTGGGTACGAGCGATATTTTGTTGAAAAATTAAGCGTATGGTAGTTCCTTGTCCTTCTTTTGATTCAAGCTCTATCTGATGGTGGAGCTGTTTACAAATTTCTTTTACGAGATAGAGCCCCATCCCTGTAGATTCTTGATATTTCCGACCGTTTTCTCCAGTGAAATAGGGATCGAACACCCGCTTTAGGTCTTGTGATGGAATACCTATTCCTTGATCTTTTACTTCTAATATAACCTGTCTACCTCTTTCAAATGCTGAAATGGTGATGCTTTGATTAATTCCAGCAGAATAGCGGACGGCATTAGTAATAAGCTGTGAACAGGCAAAGTGAATCCACTTTTCATCAGAAGCGACGATGTACTGGGGCGGAACGTTAACTGTTGGAAATACGCGGTTTCGAATAAAAAAGCGTTTATAACTCGAAATAAGGCTAGTTACAACTTTATGTAGAGAAACACTTTCCGCTTGAAAATCATGAGTGAAATCATTCAATCTCGATGTATATAATACAGTCTCTAATCCTTTTTGAATTCGCTCCATTTCATCTTGAATGCTCATAAAGATAGGTTCATCTTCATTTTGAATCATAAGGTGAATAACAGATACAGGAGTTTTCATTTGATGAACCCACTGATTCATAAATGTAATATGTTGATTAAGCTTATTTTGATAGTGATACATTTCATTATGAAAGCTTCGAAATTGACTCTCCAGCAGTTCTTTTAACGCTTCTGAAAGCGGAGACTCCTCTTCAGACAATATGCTGTCTTCTGACTTATGTAAGGGATTTGACAGGTGTTTATAAAATGTTTTGTTTGTATAGTAGCGATAGCATAAATAAGTGATGTAGATAACGGTGCTGATTAAAATAGCATAAAGAACAGTAAAAATGTCTCGAAAACCATCTAACGCAAAAATCGTACATACTAAACCCAATTGGATAAGATAAAAAAATGTAAGAGGAAGATGTTCTTTAAAAAACAGCTTCATGCTTTATTTTCCTCTTGAATCCGCAGCATATAGCCTGTACCTCTAATTGTTTCAATCGCTTTTTCGATACCAACATCCCCTAGTTTTTTACGCGTACGCGTCATGTAGACATTTAGAGTATTATCATCAACAAAAAGCTGGTCGTCCCAAATTTTTTCGAGTAATCGATCTCTGCTAACAACTCTTTCTGCTTTATCTAACAATGTTTCAATGAGCTTGCTTTCTGTTTGGCTAAGCTCAACTTCTTTGCTTTGGTAGCGTAATAGTAACCTTTCAGGATATAAAGTTAAGCCGGCGTGCTCTACAATTCGCTCCTGGTTAGTAGGTGCATAGGACCCGTATGCGCGTCGTAGTTGGCTATTTACCTTGGCAATCGCGACGTCGTAGTCAAAAGGCTTGGTTAAATAATCATCTGCTCCACTTTCTAACGCCATCACTTGGTCCATTTTTCCATCGCGTGCTGAGATGAAAATGATAGGGCAAGTGGAAAGAGTACGGATTTGTCTGCACCAATAAAAGCCATCATATTTTGGTAAATTCACATCCAATAAGACAAGGTTAGGGTGGTGCTTTTGAAAATCATCAAGTACATCTGTAAATGACGTAACGATATGTACGAGTAAATTATATTTTTCAAGATGTTCTTTTAATAAAGAAGCAATTTTTTGATCATCTTCTACAATTAAGACGGTAAACATGGTTAGGACTCTCCTCTATAGATAAAAATCAATATATTGTTCTTTATAGTTTATCAAAAAGAAAGGGGAGATTGAAATGGATTTTAGAAAAAAATGTAATTTATGAAATTGCTCGCCAAAAAAGTAAAGTTTAAATTAGCTAAACTTAATTATGGTGAAATTCAGAAAAAAACATTTACATATATACATTAAACCAGTATAAAATATGAATATAAAAATGATAATGCTTACAATTATTGTATAAAAATAATATTTAATGAATATTAATTATTTTGTTTTAAATGTTATAAAATGGATTTCTTCTTTATGTGTTTAGTATTACTATACAAATTGTTAGTTGTTATTGGTATGAGGTGCTATTTTAAGTTGGAATGTCATTTGGTAAAGAGTAGTTTAGTTTATAACGAACATAAATACGAATATAAAATATACATAAAATGTGATAAAATGTGACATGAAAATAAAAAAAACGACAGTGTTTTGAATTTTTTTTGTATATTATCTTGACAAAGTGATAGGAAATGAATTTTAATAAAGAAGTAAGTTATTGCAGTTTAAAACTATTACATCAAAATAACAGTTGCTTAATTTCAGATTGAAAGAAAGCGGGGGACCCAAATTTGTGCAGACAAGCACTAGGGGTGAATCTTAACTTAATAGTTAAGTAGGGTAACTCACATACCCGAATCCGACAGCTAACCTCGTCAGCATTTTGTGGGAGAGTACATGGAAGGTTTGAAAACCAGAGAGGGCTCTCATGGTTTTTTTTGTACACTTTTTTCGATGATTTTAAAAAAAAGCAGCTGGAGCTCATTCTATTCTGAAAATTTCAAAAATAATATAAATTAAAAGTAGTTATTCTTTTTGGAATATTCAACTTGTTAATCTTGGTAGTTATTAAATTAATAATATAATTTGTTTATATGAGGGGGTCCATCAATGAAACTATCAACAAAGATTATCATTGCACTAATTATTGGTGCTGTTGTAGGTGTCTTGTTAAATACGTTTTCACCAGGGACGTTTACAACACTAGATAAATATTTATTTACGCCGCTTGGGCAAATCTTTTTAAATCTTATTAAGATGCTTGTTGTACCGATTGTCTTTTTCTCAATTGTACTTGGCGTTGCAGGTTTGGGAGATCCGAAGAAACTTGGCCGCATCGGCGGTAAAACAATTGGTTACTTTTTAATTACGACAACAATTGCTATTACAATTGCTATTATCTTAGCATTTATTATTAAGCCAGGCACAGTTGGAACATTCGACACAGCAAATGCTTCCTTTGAAGCACAAGAAGCACCTCCTGTAGGTGAAACATTACTAAACATGATTCCTACTAACCCAGTTCTAGCAATGACTGAAGGAAACATGCTTCAAATTATCGTATTCTCAATCTTTATTGGATTTGGAATTACGATGTTAGGTAATAAAGCAAAAGGACTATATAACATTATCGATCAAGGTAATGAGCTTATGATGTACCTTGTAAACTTAGTGATGAAGTTTGCTCCATACGGTACGTTTGGTTTAATCGCAACTGCGGTTGGTAGCCAAGGATGGGGAGCGATTAAAGCAATGGGGCTTTACATGTCAGTAGTTGTGCTTGCGCTATTTGTTCACGCTATCTTAACGTACGGTGGATCTATAGCGCTGTTAGCAAAGCGCAACCCAATTGAGTTCTTTAAAGGCTTTGCACCAGCTATGACTGTTGGTTTTAGTACATCAAGCAGTAATGCGACGTTGCCAATTGCAATGAACGTAGCTCAGAAAAATCTTCGTGTACCGGAATCCATCAGTAGTTTTGTTCAGCCATTAGGTGCAACAATTAACATGGATGGAACAGCAATTATGCAAGGGGTAGCAACTGTTTTCATCGCTCAGGTGTACGGAGTAGATTTATCATTCAGTGCACTAATTACAGTTGTTGTAACAGCAGTTCTTGCAAGTATTGGAACAGCGGGTGTTCCAGGTGTTGGACTTATCATGTTAGCGATGGTACTTTCAGCAGTTGGCTTACCAGTAGAAGGTATCGCATTAATCATCGGTATTGACCGCTTGCTTGATATGATTCGTACATCGGTTAACATTACAGGGGATGCTGCGTGTGCAGTAATTGTTGCCGAGTCTGAAGCAAGAAGAGCTGAAAAAGCAGGAGCTTAATGTAATGCATTAACCAGTAGGGGATGACTGGAGAATGACAAACAAAGGATTTCTGATACGATAAAAAGGCTCACTCTTTACGTTTAAACGTAAGGAGTGAGCCTTTTTCTGTTTTAGTGAAAACAATCCTTTTTACTTAGCAAAAACAGTGTCCATATGGCATAGAATCTAATAGAAGTCTGCTGACAAGGAGGAATCGCGATGAATGATAAGTCTTTATCGAACTTGATCAAACCACTGTTAAACGCTTGGTATCCTACGATTTCTCACGGAACGGGAGTTTATTTGTATGACGTGGAAGGCAAAAAATATTTAGATGGATCATCTGGTGCCGTGACAGCAAACGTTGGACATGGTGTTCAAGAGATTATTGATAAAATGAATGACCAAGCAAAAAAAGTTGCGTTTGTCTATCGCTCTCAGTTTACAAGTGAACCTGCTGAAAGCTTAGCAGTACGGCTCTGTGAACTGAGCAATCATCATTTTCAGTTTGTGTTTTTTGTTAATAGCGGGACAGAAGCAACAGAAACCGCAATGAAAATGGCTATTCAGCATTGGCAGGAAAAAGGGAAGCCTCAAAAAATAAAAGTGTTATCAAGATGGATGAGTTATCACGGCATTACGATTGGTGCTTTGTCCATGTCAGGGCATGCGGGTAGAAGAAAAAGATTTGTACCTTTACTAGAAGAATACCCTTCTGTTTCACCACCTTATTGCTATCGATGTCCATTTGAAAAAACGTATCCATCCTGTGATTTAGCGTGTGCAAACGAACTCGAAAGAGTCATTAAGCGTACAGGAAGCGAGCAAATTGCTGCTTTTATTACGGAGCCTATCATTGGAGCAGCTGGAGCAGCTATAACGCCACCTGATGGATATTACGAGCGAATTCGAGAGATTTGCGATAAATATGATGTTTTATGGATTGTAGATGAAGTGATGACGGGGATGGGGCGTACAGGAAAGGTCTTTGCTTATGAACATTGGAAAGCCAAGCCGGATCTTTTGACTCTTGGTAAAGGTTTAAGTGCTGGATATACTCCAATTGCAGCAACAGTTGCTACTAAAAGCGTACTAGCGCCCGTATTAAATGGATCTAATCTCATTATGAGTGGGCATACATTAAGTGCAAATCCGCTTTCTTCAGCCGTTGCGTTGGCCGTGCTGGATTATATACAGAATCATTCTTTAATAGAAGCAGTGGAGAGTAAGGGAGCATATTTATATGCGAAGCTTAAGAGCTTGCAACAGCAAGTAAACATTATCGGAGATATACGAGGGAAAGGGTTATTGCTAGGATTAGAGCTTGTTCAAAACCTGAATTCTAAAGCTTCATTTCCTTCATCGTTTGAATTAACGTCTAGGGTTATTCAAAAAGCTCAAGATAAAGGCCTTTTATTATACCCATCTCAAGCTGGAGAAGATGGAGTAGAAGGAGACGGAATTATTATTTCACCTCCATATACTATTACGTCACACGAAATTGATGAGCTGGTGGGATTATTAACTGTGACGATGGTTGAGATTGAAAAAGAACTGGGGGGAGAGGAAGAGAAAAATGAATAATCTTCAAAATAGGTTTCATAAAATGATTAAAAGCACAGATGTTATGAGCTATGTTCAAAATGATATGACAATCATGTTTGGAGGGTTTGGAGGGGTAGGTACAGCTCCTACTGTAATTGAAGAAATTTTAAAAAGTGATGTTAACGGGTTAACGCTTATTTGTAATGATGCAGGTTTCCCAACCATTGGTGTAGGAAAGCTTGTATGTGAACAGCGAATTAAAAAGCTCATTGCTTCGCACATTGGTTCGAATCCGGTTGCTGGTAAACAGATGAACGATGGAATACTAGAAGTAGAATTTTCTCCTCAAGGAACGCTTGTTGAGAGAATTCGAGCAGCCGGAGTGGGCATCGGTGGGGTATTAATTGATGTGGGGATTGAAACTGACGTAATTTGTGTGGGAAAGCAAATGATCACTCTATCAGGCAAAACGTTTTTAGTTGAGACGCCGTTAGAAGCAGATGTATCGATTGTTTACGCTAAGAAAGCAGATGAATTTGGAAACTTGCTGTATGATAAAAGCGCTCGTAATACGAATCCGCTTGTAGCTATGGCTGGAAAAGTAACGATTGCTGAAGTAGAAGAAATTGTCCCATTAGGTGAACTTAATCCTGATTCAATTATGACTCCAGGTGTATTTGTAAACTATATTGTACAGTCAAAAGGGGTGAATTGGAAATGGGTTTGGGAATAGATAATCGTCATCGAATTGCTAAGAGAGCTGCTCAGGAAATTGAAAATGGAATGATTGTAAATCTAGGTATTGGAATTCCATCGCTTATTCCAAACTATGTTCCTTCGGCGATAGCGGTTATGTTTCATGCGGAAAATGGAATTGTTGGAATCGGTCCTTCTCCATTGGAAGGGCAAGAAGATGAAAATGCTTGCAATGCAGCGGGGTATCCTATTACTACGCTTTCAGGGTCTTCCTATTGTGATAGTGCAATTGCTTTTGGAATGATTCGAAAAGGATACGTTGATATGACTATTCTAGGAGCGCTAGAAGTCAGTGAACAAGGGGATTTGGCAAATTGGATTGTACCAGGAAAGCGAGTACCTGGTATGGGAGGAGCGATGGAATTAGCGCAAAAGGTTAAGAAAGTTGTTGTGCTAATGAATCATACCAATAAAAATGGTGAACCAAAGCTTGTGAAAACGTGCTCTTTACCTCTTACTGCTAAGCGCTGCGTGGATTTAATCATTACGGACCGAGCTGTCTTAAAAATAGAGAAAAATCACTTGCTTTTAATAGAAGTAATGTCTCCTTATACTGTGGAAGATGTGCTGCAAGCAACTGATGCAACAGTAGAGCTGAGCGATAGCATCAAAATAATTCCCTAAGGAGGTTGAGATATGACAAATTGGCAAGGGGAAATTCAGAGCTGGTTGACGGAACATAAATATGAAATAGTTCGGTTGTTGCAACGTTTTGTACAGGAAGCAAGCGTCCAAAGAGATGAAAAATATGTTCAGGCGATTGTGATTGAAAAGCTAAGACAGCTTCAGTTAACCATTGACATATGGGAACCGGATATTAAAGAACTGCGTAAAAATGAAGCATTTGTCTCTACTCGAACTAACTTTCAAGATAGTCCTAATGTAGTAGGTACCTTAAAAGGAAGAGGAGGAGGGAAATCTATTCTATTAAACGGTCATATTGATGTGGTACCAGCAGGAGATTTAGCACACTGGAGAGACGAACCGTATAGTGGAATGGTAAGAGACGGTAACGTATATGGACGAGGAAGTACAGATATGAAAGGAGGAAATGTAGCTCTTCTTTTTGCTATTCAAGCGTTACAAGAGCTCGGTGTTTTATTAAAAGGTGACGTTATCTTTCAAAGTGTAATTGAAGAAGAAAGTGGAGGAGCGGGTACGCTTGCCTGTGTGTTAAGGGGATATAAAGCAGATGGAGCAATCATTCCTGAGCCTACAAGCATGAAAATCTTCTCTAAGCAACAAGGTTCGATGTGGTTTCGTTTAACCATACATGGTCGATCTGCTCACGGAGGTACAAGATATGAAGGAGTGAGTGCAATTGAGAAAGCAATGCTTCTTATTGAGCATCTCCAGCAGCTAGAGAAAAATCGCAATGCTCGCATTGTTGATCCGTTGTACAAAAATACGCCCATCCCTGTGCCAATTAACGTAGGCACGATAAAAGGCGGATCGTGGCCGTCTTCAGTTGCAGATGAGGTGATAATTGAAGGGAGAATTGGGGTAGCACCTCATGAAAAGATGAAGGATGTGAAGGAAGAAGTAGAAGAATGGTTGAAAAAAATTAGCGTGCAAGATTCTTGGTTTGATTTTCACCCTGTGGATTTAGAGTGGTTTGGAGCGCATTGGCTGCCAAATGAGTTAGATACACAGCACCCCCTTATTTCATCTCTCTCTCAAAGCTATGAGCGAGCAATGGGTCACCCTCCTACTATTGAAGCGTCACCTTGGGGAACGGATGGAGGGACTTTATCTCAGGTTGGTAAGATTCCAACAGTTGTTTTTGGTCCAGGAGTTACGGAAGTTGCTCACTTTCCAAACGAATATATTTCTATTGAATCTGTTATAAAAGCCACTGAAATTATTGCTCTTACTATTATTGATTGGTGTGAAATTGCCGACTGATAAAGGAGGGGAAGCAATTTGATTGAAGTGAATAGACGGGACTTCAGCGCGCTGTGCATACAAGACTCTTTTAATAAAAGACTTCGAATTGAGGATTACCGAGGGAATATTTCTAGCATGATTTACTATATAAAGAGAGAGCTGAATAAGCACCAGTTAGAAAAGGTAATTATAAAGTCTCGCTACGAACAAGTTCAAAGCTGGTTGCAACATGGGTACCGTTTGGAAGCCACCATTCCATCTTATTTTAATGGAAGCACTGCTTACTTAATGACTTTTTATGAAAGCCAAGAGCGACAAGTGCACAATCATTATGCAAAAGAAAATAATCTACTTCAAAAAGTCCAGTTATTACCGCTAAAGTGCCCAGAAACATTGTTGTCACCTTACAAATTAAGGAAAGCTATAAAGAGTGACGCCAAACAGCTAGTAACATTATATAAAACGGTATTTACTATTTATCCATCTCCCTTACATGATCTAGTCTATGTTCAAAGCATGTTAGAAGACGGAACACCTTTCTTTATTGTTGAATATGAAGAAAAAATTGTAAGCGCAGCTGCTGCAGAAATTAATACGCTTTATAATAATGCAGAATTAACAGATTGTGCCACCCTTCCATCTCATCGCTCGCTTGGCTTAATGAAGCATTTGATGGTTGAAATAGAGAGAGAATTGAAAAAGAAGTATGTTTATTGTGTATATACAATAGCTAGAGCGCTTTCATTTGGGGTGAACGCAGCTTTTCATCAGCTTGGCTATGCGTACAGTGGGAGACTTATTAACAATTGTTTGATTTCCACGGCGCTAGAAAATATGAATGTATGGTCAAAGGATTTATCAACCTTAACAAGTGAGTCTTAGGATAAGAAAGTCACATAAAATATAACCATTTACTAGGCGTTCACATATAAAGTAGTAGCACAGTCTAAATTGTAATTAAGGGAGGAGTTTTTGTGTTACATGACTTATATAAGCCGTCACGTCATTGGAAAGACATCGAACTTTGGAAAGATGTACCGGAAGAGAAGTGGAACGATTGGGTTTGGCAATTAACCAATACGATTCGAACGCTTGAGGATTTAAAAAAGGTCATTCATTTAACACCCGAAGAAGAAGAGGGTGTTCGAATTGCAACCAAAACGATTCCATTAAATATTACACCTTACTACGCTTGGCTAATGAACCCAGGTGACCCGCGATGTCCAATCCGCATGCAGTCTGTGCCAATTGGCCAAGAAATGCATAAAACGAGATATGATTTAGAAGATCCTTTAGAAGAAGATGAAGATTCACCTGTACCTGGGCTTACACATCGTTATCCGGACCGAGTTTTATTTCTTGTTACTAATCAGTGCTCGATGTACTGTCGTTATTGTACTCGAAGACGATTCTCAGGACAAATTGGAATGGGTGTTCCTAAAAAACAACTGGATATGGCAATTGAATATATTGCTCAAACAAAAGAAGTGCGAGATGTTCTAATATCTGGTGGGGATGGATTGCTAATTAATGATCAAATTTTGGAATATATCTTAAAAAATTTACGCGCTATTCCCCATGTTGAAATCATTCGTATTGGCACAAGGGCACCGGTTGTTTTTCCGCAACGTATTACAGAAAATTTATGCTCCATTTTAAAAAAGTACCATCCAGTCTGGCTCAATACTCACTTTAATACATCAATTGAAATTACAGAAGAAACGAAAAAAGCATGTGAAATGCTTGTAGATGCTGGAGTGCCTGTGGGCAACCAAGCAGTTATCTTATCTGGCATTAACGATAGCGTACCAATTATGAAGAAGTTAATGCATGATTTAGTGAAAATCCGTGTCAGGCCTTATTATATTTATCAATGCGATTTATCAGAAGGAATCGGTCACTTTAGAGCACCTGTATCAAAAGGCCTTGAAATTATTGAAGGGCTAAGAGGACATACGTCTGGCTATGCTGTACCTACCTTTGTAGTAGATGCTCCTGGTGGAGGCGGTAAGATTGCTATTCAACCAAACTATTTAATTAGTCAAAGTGCTGGTAAGGTTGTACTTCGAAATTTTGAAGGGGTCATTACGACTTATCCAGAACCGGAAAACTATGTCCCTAACCGAGCGGATGACTATTTTTATTCAATTTATCCAGACGCGAAGCAAAAGGAATCTTCCATTGGAGTAGCAGGGTTGATGAATGAAACAAACTCAACGCTTATTCCAGAAGGTTTAGGGAGAGTAAACAGGCGTAAGTCGTATGAAGCAGATACAGCACATGCGACCCTAAAAAATAAGCGTGAAAAGCGCGACGAGTTAAAGGAGAAAAAGTTTCAAGCGCAAGCACAAAAAGAAAAAGATTCCACTTCATCTTGAGGAGGCAAATACAATGATGGTAGAATGCGCATGGTGCGGCGAAAGCGCTGGAGAAAAAAGCGTTCATACCGCTTTTTGGGAACTTCCAGATGGAACAAGAGGAATTGAAATCACAGATGTACCTTGTATTAAATGTTCTGCCTGTGGAATGTATTATCAAGAAGAAGAAGTGATTGAAGAAATAGAAACACAGCTGCTGCTTGTAGATACAAAACTGTTGCCAAAGGTTATTTCCTATAAAGAGTTACTAGCAACACCGCGTTTGTTAAAGCGTAATTACTTTAAATTTTAATAAAG
>NZ_BCVD01000022.1 GCF_001591565.1 Priestia flexa NBRC 15715
AAGACATGATGGTGCTTTTTTCATAAGAAATAATCGCCTAGAAGGCTGGCTTTCTGAGACTGATTTAAACGGTCTAAGATGGATGGATGAAAAAACCGTTCGATCTCCTGTGTGGATTGTTGAGAATGATAGCGCTGTTGTTTCAGTAGTGGTAGAGAAACCTAAGATTACCATTACCCCTATTATGAATAGTAAACCAATACTTTTTAATATTACAGTTGAAGTGCAAGCCGGAATCAATGAGAAAATCAAGGAAATTAATGATAAAGAGTTGGTTACAAAAACTGAAGATATTATAAAGTTAGAAATTCTAAACTCCTTTGAAAAAGGAATAGAAATAAATTCAGATATCTACAGATTAGGGGAATCATTATATCGCCAAAACCCAAGTAAATGGAAAGAAGAAGTGAAAGCAGGCTCGTTTTACTTAAATAAACATAGTATAAAGCATTTAAAAGTTAAAGTTAATTTAGTTAACTCAGGAAAGTTGAAGTACCAAGACGGATATTAATGTTAAACTTATAATTTTAGGGTGTTTTAACACATTCAAACTAGGTGATCCCTTATTAAATGATGGGTGATATACAGAAAGGCTTGTATATCACCCATTACTTCCAATTACCAATTAGGGAAAGCTCACTACTAAATATAAAGGAGCTCGCATACAAAAAATGACTTCTGACTTAGTTCGTTCATACCGAGGTGAATCTGCTGTATGATAAATTTTTATGATACTGAGAAATTGGACTTTTTTCTATTATAATTTCCTTAACGTTGTAAATCTGCATTTTCCTGACGGTACCCCATTTTACAGATGTTCTTTTTTTTAGTATTATATATAAGGTTACAGATCGTAACGTAAATGTAAGATTTTCAATGTAAAACAACCTATATGCATTATATCTTGCAAATATGAACAGATAGGTGGAAACAAAAAAATGAGTACTAACAAACCTTATAGAGTTCTTCTCTATTACATGTATGTTCCAATTGAAAACGCAGAGGAATTTCGTGATGAGCAGTTTGCGCTATGCGAAGAGCTTGAACTAAAAGGAAGAATTTTAGTAGCTTCTGAAGGAATTAATGGAACAGTTTCAGGAACAGTAGAACAAACAAATCGCTACATGGAAGTAATGAAGCAAGACCCTCGCTTTAGCGAAATGGTCTTCAAAATAGATGAAGCCGATGAGCATGCGTTTAAAAAATTACGCGTTCGCCATCGCCCAGAGCTCGTAACATTACGTCTTGAAAACGACATAAACCCACTTGAAACAACAGGTAACTATTTAAGTCCAAAAGAGTTTTTCGAAGCAATGCAGCAGGAAGATACGGTTGTAATTGATGCGCGAAACGACTATGAGTTTGACTTAGGTCACTTCAGAGGTGCAGTACGCCCAGATATCCGTAATTTCCGCGAGCTGCCAAACTGGATTCGTGAAAACAAAGAAATGTTTGAAGATAAAAAAGTCTTAACATACTGCACGGGCGGTATCCGCTGCGAGAAGTTCTCAGGCTGGTTAAAAGAAGAAGGCTTTGAGGATGTAAGTCAGCTTCACGGCGGAATTGTAACATATGGTAAAGACCCAGAAGTGCAAGGTGAATTATGGGACGGGCAGTGCTACGTGTTTGATGAGCGTATCAGCGTTCCTGTAAACCAAAAAGAACACGTAATTGTTGGTAAAGACCACTTTGACGGACAGCCTTGTGAGCGATACGTAAACTGCGCAAATCCAGCGTGTAACCGTAAGATTTTAGCTTCTGAAGAAAACGAGCACAAATATTTACGCAGCTGCTCTCACGAGTGTCGCGTAAATCCTCGTAACCGCTATGTAAAAGAGCACGGTTTAACGGACGAGGAATTTGCACAGAGAGTAAAAGAAGTACAAGAACTAGCAACAACATAAAAAAACAGCATTCATTTAAGGCCCAAATCTCACACGATTTGGGCTTTTTTGGTTTGAATGAGTTACATACAAACCATTTATTTTTTTACAGGTAAAGCAGGAATGAAAGAGATATGAATGGAAAATAATGAAAAAGAAAGGAGTGTGGAAAGAATGAAGCATTTTATAGGTATCTTCACTCTAGCAGCTGTATTGACTGGATGCCAAGATCAGGCAGACGAGAAAAAGCAAGTTCCACCCACAAATCCCAAGGAAGAAGTTGAAGAAACGGTGACTACGCCGAAACCATCACAACCGATTAAGCAGCCTCCAGTTCAAGCAGTGGATGAAAATATCCACTTGTATATTAAGAAATATGCAGAGGCTTATGCAAAAGCCGTTACAGCGGGGTCAATTAAAGAAATCAGTCCGTTTTTGAAAAAAGGTAGTGTTCTATACAACGCGGAGCTTGCAAAAATCAATGAGCTAAACTCAAAGAAGATCTCGTATAAACTTTTGAACGTGAAGCTAATGGGCCTTCAAAAAACGGATGATGGGTACGTCATTAAAGTAGAAGAGTCCTTTGAACAAGCGGAACCTGGGAAAGGTTCACAAACAGTAATGTTTAACAAATCGTATACTACAAGCTACAAAGATGGTAAATTGATGATTGTAGATATAAAAGAGGAAGCGTAAACCAGTTAGCTAATCGTGCAACTGGTTTCTTTTTAGAGTATATTTATAAATAAAACTATGTTCTAAATAATCATTATAAAGAAAAACAGCGGATTAACGAATTAAAATGTTATCAAAAATGATAATAATAAATTGATTTCTATCATAGGTGTGCTATTATTATCATATATGATAATAATGAAAGGAAGGTCTTGATGAGTTCATCAAAAGCAGACGCAATCTTACATCCAATCCGAATGCGGATTATACAGGAGTTAGCAAGCAAACCTTGTACAGTACAAGAGCTACTTCAGTGCCTTCAAGATGTTCCTCAAGCAACGTTGTATCGCCACTTAAATACGCTAAAAAAAGCGGAAGTTATTGAGGCAATTAAAGCACAAAAGATTAGGGGAACGGTTGAAAAAACGTACGCGTTAGCACAGGCTAGTGCTATTTTATCAGGAGAAGAAGTTCAACATTTATCTAAAACAGAACACTTGCAGCATTTTATGAACTTTTACACGATGCTCGCCAAAGAGTTTGAAGCATATCTAGAGGGAGACGTTAATTTTGAGAAAGATGGATTTGGGTACCACCAGCTTCCCCTTCATTTAAGTGAGAGTGAGCAGCAGGCGTTTTTAGAAGACTATAAAAAGCTGATAGATAAATATCAGCTTAAGCCACGAGAAGATCGCCGTATGCGTACGATGGCCGTCTCATTTATTCCAGAACGTCAAAGAGGAGAGAACTAAGATGCGGGAAAAAGAACTTCAGCTTACAGCTGTTAAGGCCATGCTAACAATTCCTGATGAGAAATCAGGTAAGAAGCCGGCTGTATTAATAATTAGCGGGAGTGGTCCAGTAGATTATAACGGAAACACCAAAAAGTTTGCGAGCAACGTTTATCGTGATTTAGCAGCGGTCTTTACAGAAATGGGATATGTCACACTTCGTTATGACAAGCGAAATCTCGACGCGTTTTACAAAACGACGTTAACAGACCTCATTCAAGATGCAAAAGAAGCTTTTCACGCTTTGCAAAATCAGCTTGAAGTAGATGATAAGCAACTATTTATTGCGGGACATAGCGAAGGAGCAATGATTGCTACAATTATTGCGGAAGAACTTCATGCTATAGGCTTAATTTTGCTAGCTGGTGCAGGACAAAACCTTATCGAAGCAACTGAGTATCAGCGAGAACGAGCTTATAAAGAAATCTCGGCTCAAGGTGGGTTTAAAGGTTGGTTATTCCAAAAGCTAAAGGTTATTGAAAAAGATCGACAAAAAGCTGATAATCTTTTCAAGCGTTTTAAAGAAGCAAAAGAAGACGTTGTGCGCGTGCAGCTTGTTCGTATGAATGCAGCATGGTGGAGAGAGCATATGATGGTAAATATGCATCACTATTATGAAAAATTATCGATACCCATTTTAGCTATAACGGGATCAAAGGATGTGCAGGCAGATCCTAACGCACTTCAAGTTCTAAAACCGTATCCTACAATTGAAACAGTAATCATTAAAGATATGAATCACGTATTAAAAATACAAACAGAAGAGCCTTCCATGATGAAGCTGCTGAAGCAATATAAGCAGACGTTTTCACAGCCGATTGCACCAGAGCTATGTGACGTAATGGGAAGCTGGCTTACGAAACAAATACAAGGAAGGAAGTCTCATGAATAAACTGATTTTAATTATATTTACTATTGCTGTTATTGCACAGCTGACGGGGATTGTTCTTTTATTTATAAATGCCAAGCTCGCCCTTCAGGTTTTTCTCTACTATGTGGCGGCAATTATTCTATTAGTTCCTTTATTAATCATAAAAAAACGGAAAACAAAAGAGGAGGATCCAAATGATTATCGTGACTACTGATAATGTATCAAACTATCAAGTAACAGAAACAATTGGGTATGTAAAAGGAAGCACGGTGCAGTCTAAAAACATCGGTCGTGATATTTTAGCAGGCTTAAAGAATATTGTAGGAGGAGAAATTAAAGAATATACGGAAATGATGGATGATGCTCGAAAAATCGCAGTTGCGCGCATGGTTAGAGATGCTGAAGAAAAGGGAGCAAATGCCATTGTCGGCTTCCGTTTAGTCAGTTCAGCTATTGCCAGTAACGCTTCTGAAATTGTGGCGTACGGAACGGGTGTGAAGGTAGTTAACAGTTAAGAATAGCCCCCCTCTTAACACGCTTATGAAAATATATCTATGCTAAAAGTTTTAATTCTATTGTAAAAATATATTTACATAGAAATATTTACAAAGTATAATCGTTCACTGTAAAAAGTTTATGTAGGGGGCAATATACGTAATGAGTAAGTTTTTTAAAGTACTAACATCAAGTTTAGTTGTAGGAGTGTTACTGGCTGGTTGTGGTAGCAACTCTGATAGTTCTAATGGTGCAGAAGAAACAAAAGAAGAGCCAAAAGCAGCGGAACAAAAACCATTAAAGAATGATGTTCCAAAACCAGAGAAAGATGAAAGTGGAAATTACATACTGAACGTTCCTGGTCAAAAGGTAAAAGATGATGGTGCTACGGCAGAACTCTTAAAAATAAAAGAAGTAAATGAAACAGTCGATATTTCACCATTAAAAGTGACAATTGAAGATATTAAAGTAATTAAATTAACAGATCTAGACGAAGAGTTTGCTGAAGGTCTAGAGTGGATGGCTGACACAAAAATTAACCCAGAGGAAACTTCTTATGTTCAGGTTAATTACACTGCAGAAAACACATCTGACAGCAATATTGAATGGTACGATATTATGAATGTTGTTACCGATAAGGGTGAACAAATCGACGGACAACTTAAAGATTTTATTTCTGATGACGGAGATTCAGATTCACAATTCATTGGTAAAGTTAAAAAAGAATATACAGATGGTTTTGTTGTAAAAAATGAAGATATCAACTCTGTTAAGCTAGTTTTTGGTTATACTGAAGACGAAGACTATAACGAAATTACACCTGAACAAACGGTTGAATACACGTTTGAATAAGAAAAACTGCCGAAGGGAATTCCTATCGGCAGTTTTTTATACTTTTATCTTAAAATGAAAGGGAGAAACAAGAAGTGAAATATGTAATTGAAAAAATGACAGTGAACGATATTCACTCTGTACAACAAGTAGCCACAGATAGTTGGAATCATACATATAAAGGCATTATCCCTTTGGACGTACAAAACAATTTCTTACGAGCTGCATACAGTACAGAAATGTTAAAAAAACGGATGGAAGAGTCGGAGTTGTGGGTAGCCCTCGTAGAAACTAAAGTAGTGGGCTTTGCAAACTTTACACCAGTTAATGAAAAATAGGAAAGTGAGCTGCTAGCGATTTACTTACTGCCAGATTATCAAAGAAAAGGAATTGGTACAGCACTTTTTGCAAAAGGAAGCCGTCATGTCAAAAAAGTGATTGTCCATGTTGAGCGCGAAAACCAAAGTGGCATGTCCTTTATCGTACACAAGGGTTTACAGTTACAGATGATTTTGATGAGGATTTTGACGGGCATCTCCTACAAACCGTTCAAATGACTCTTCAAATAAAGTAAAAGAATCAGTGAGTTAATACTGATTCTTTTTACGAACTCATTTTTATTAAACTATGTTCTAAATAAACAACAATATTAAAAACCTCAGTACTTAAAACCTTTTCACAATATCATAATTTATTCATAATAACTACCCTTTTCATAAAAATAAAAATGCCTTTCTTTCTTAAAACGAGGTTGCTTTTCTTTTATAGAAAGCTTACACTAGTAAAGCATATTAAAAGGATGGTGTTTTATGAAAAATAGAGATAATGTGATTCCTTTTACTCCTAAGAAAAACCCTTCGCATTATTCCCCAGCTTCCGTTAAGTTAGATAAGAAGTTAGTGGAGTTTCTCGAAATCATGGACTTTGATGATCGTAATGATTTTTTAAACGAAATGATTGATTCATTCTTTCAATATGTAAAGAGTGAAGAAGACGAAGTGCAATAAACGATAGGAAAACATCTTAACCAAACAGATGTTTTTTTGTTTGGTTTTATTTGTCTCCCCGACAAATGAGTTTTACTAGTATCTTCTTAGTAAAAGGCACAGGATATACGAATATATAGATGAATACATTCATTTTCACACATAATCTTCTCAACATATTTTCTTATTCCTAAAGTAAAAAAAGTGAGCTCAATGCTCACTTTTTTTGTTTGGACATTATAATAGAAAGAACTGAACAAACCAAAGCTTATACGCAATCATCAGAGTGCTCAGCATAATACCTGAAAACGCAGCAACTTTGTTTACTTTTCCTAATAATCCTACAAGTCCTAATAAAACGGGGACTATTTGATTAAAAACGATATCATAATGTAATAAAAAAACTTTAAAATAAATTCTTAAGAGTCAATTTGACTAATTTATATGACATAAAAGACACCATTTAGACAAGTTGTAACAAAACTAATAACCCTTTGAAATAATTCTGTAATAAAACTATAGTATTCTTTATTTACCGAATTGGAAAAAGGGGAAAATTTTGATGAAAAAACTAATTATTACGTCAAGCTTAGTTCTATTATCATTGTTTGGAACAGCGACTGCAACATCTGCGGCGTCAACTACATATAAAGTAAAAAGTGGAGATACATTATATAAAATTGCTTCTGTACATAAAGTGTCGGTAAAAGACATCCAGTCATGGAATAACTTAAAATCAGCAACAATTCGTCCGAATCAAGTGTTAAAAGTAGCCAAGCCACAAGCGGCTAAAACGTCAGCTAAGCCAGCAGCAAAAGCGCCTGCTCCTGCTGCAAAAAAAGAATTTACGGTGACGGCTACAGCTTATACAGGAAGCTGCAAAGGATGCAGTGGTATTACCGCAACGGGCATCAATTTAAAGAAAAACCCTAACTTAAAAGTCATTTCTGTTGACCCAAAAGTAATCAAACTAGGTTCTAAAGTATGGGTAGAAGGCTACGGTACTGCAATTGCGGGTGATAAAGGTAGCGCAATTCGTGGCAACAAAATCGATGTATTTATTCCAAATCAAAAAGAAGCATTAAAATGGGGACGTAAAACGGTTAAAGTTCGCATTCTATAGTCTTTAAATCATTAGCTAAATGGTGTTCTGCTATGGTATACTAAAGTCACCATTTGCTTTATTGATTAATCTTTGTTTCTCATGGCCTACTTATTCCAAATAAGTAGGCTTTTTTGTGTTTTCTCTTTGAATGAAACAATGGATACAGGGTATACAAACAGTAAGGTCAAAATATTTTTAAAGGAGAGAATACGAATGGAAACAGTGAATACAGGTGAGATTTTTACCATTGTGGATGAAAATGAACAAGAACAGGATGTTGAAGTTTTAGGAAAGTTAACCGTAGACGGAGAAGAGTATGTTGCTGTTGCGTTTGTTGAAGAGCTATTGATTGAATCAGAAGAAGATATTGACGTCTTTTTCTTTCACATTGAACCAAACGGCGAATGGGCTAGCATTGAAGACGATGAAGAATTTGAACGCATTTCTACTTTATTTGAAAATACGCATTAAATCAACTACGGCAGTCGCCGTGGTTTTTGCTCCCTTATATTCCCGCTTATAAAACCACACTCACTTTCAAATTCTATACGTATCTACACGATATAAGAGGTAGGGCATGTTTAAGAAATTAATGGTTATTTTACTTTTGATTACCTGTTTTTTTCTGCTTTTTCAATGGGATGTAAAACAAGGATATAAAAAGTACACGAAGGCTCACCCATACAGGGAAACTACAGCGTATACCGGAAAGCTAACGATGTTTCCTTTCCAGAAGGAAGCAAGCTATATACATCATTATTAACAGACATGAAACAAGCGGAAAGCTATATTTACCTTCAGTTTTTTATCTTTCGAGATGATCCAATTAGCATGAAGTTCATTGAATTACTAAAAGAAAAAGCCAAACATGGCGTGGACGTCAAATTTTCGGTGGATCGCTTTGGTGGGAAAGACATTTCATCATCATTAATTAAAGAGATGGAAGAGAGTGGCATTGAGTTTGCATTTAGTCGACCTTTGCAATTTCCTCACCTTTTTTATAGTTTAAATCACCGAAATCATCGAAAGCTCGTTGCAATTGACGGCCATACGTCTTATATTGGCGGATTTAATATTGGAGAAGAGTATTTAGGCAACAACGAAAAGTTAGGATATTGGCGTGATTATCACCTTCGAATTCAAGGGAACGGTACGTATGAAATCGAAAAGCAGTTTTTAAAAGATTGGGGAGAAGATACGGGCGCTACTAAAAACCCCCATTCTTTAAACAAAACGGCGTCTTCGAACAATCAATCAGCCTATCAGCTTGTTTTCGCAACTGGAGAAACGCTCGAAAATCAAGTGTTAGATATTGATGACATTCCTATCTAGGAAAAGTTATTAGTAAATACGCCTGAATGGATTTACTATTATTTTTAACAAGCCGACGCATATTACGTCAGCTTGTATACTTCTCTGGCCGTTGCTTCAAGTATGTACATGACAGGAAGCTGAGTAGTGATGTTAAGTGGAAGATTCGCGATTTCTCTACGCTCTTCCGTTGCGTAGTATGGAATGACAATATGCGATAGGTGCGCTAAGGTAGAGGATTTTGTGTTGGTAATGCTGATAATCTTGCTTCCTTCTTCCTTTAACCGCGTGACTTGATCCACCGTTTGCGGGGATTCTCCTGACACGGAGAGCGCAATGGTAATACTATTATCAAGTTGCTGAGCGTTAATGGGAAAGTAGGGGTCATTAATCGCAATTGAAAACTTTCCTAAGCTTGAAAAATAACGTGCTCCGTACTGCGCTAATATACCTGAACTTCCAAAGCCAACGAAGAGAACATGATTAGCTCTTACGACCTCATGGGCTGCTTCGGTAATAACTTCATCAAGATTTCCCTTTAATGTACGCTCCATAAATTCATACGCGAACTCTTTCATTCCTTTTACACTTTCTTCGCTTTCGCTTTCTAAATACAGCTTTAGCTTTACTTTAAATTCACTAAATCCGTCACAGCCTACTTTTCTACAAAAACGTAAAATTGTTGAGGTAGATACATGAGTGGCGGTTGCCAAGTCTCGAATACGCATATAGATGACCTGTTCACCGTTGTTTAAAATATAATTGTAGATGTTATAATCTAAGTCATTAAACGTTGAAATAACTTCACTTGAAAACATAATTAATCTCCCTGTGTAACAGTATGTTTTTATTGTGTAACAAGTTTCATTATGAGAGACACGTGTCTAAATTGCAAAGAAACCTATTCTTTCACAGCAAAAATATATACAATTACACTACATTATAAAAGGATGGTGCTTAGATATGGCAAACGTAACATTAAAGTTCCCAGACAATTTCTTATGGGGAGGAGCAACGGCAGCGAATCAAATTGAAGGTGCATTTGATGAAGGTGGAAAAGGGTTATCTGTTGACGATGTGATTGAACGAATTAAGCCTGAAGACCGCAAGAAACTCCACCTGCCGTTCCCGACATCAAAAGAAGTTAAAGACGCATTAGCAGACGAAGAAAATCGCCATTTCCCTAAGCGATATGGCATTGACTTTTACCATCGATACAAAGAGGATATTGCGTTATTTAAAGAATTAGGTTTCAAAACGTTTCGCATTTCCATTGCGTGGACGCGTATTTTTCCAAACGGTGTGGAGGAAGAGCCTAACGAAGCTGGACTAGCTTATTACGATGACTTATTAGATGAATTAAGAAAAAATGGTATTGAACCGATTGTAACGCTGTCTCATTATGAAATGCCTCTACACTTATCTCTTGAATACGGAGGCTGGAAAAATCGCGTGGTAGTTGACCATTTTACACGCTATGCTAGAACTGTATTAGAACGATATAAAGGTAAGGTGAAGTATTGGATTACGTTTAATGAAATTAACTCCATTTTAATGAGCCCTTTCATTAGCGGAGGCATGCTGCGAGACAAGGTTGAAGAAGGAAAGCTGTTAGAAGCAACGTTCCAAGCAGCACACCACCAGCTTGTAGCAAGTGCAAAAGCGGTAGAAGCATGCCATGAAATAAATCCAGAGGCTCAAATTGGCTGCATGGTACTCGGGATGATTAATTACCCAGACAGTCCGCACCCAGAAGACGTACACGCAGCGCTAACTGATCAGCGCAAGACGTTTTTCTTCACTGATGTTCAAGCGCGCGGTCATTATCCAGCATACATGAACCGTTTCTTCAAAGAACATGATATCGAGCTTGATATCCATCCGGAAGACGAACATACTTTAAAGAACAATCTTGTAGACTTTGTTTCGCTTAGTTACTATATGTCAACGGTGTCAGCAAGACCAGAAACAGCTGGTGAACAAGCGGTAGGCAATATTTTAACTAATTTAAAAAATCCGTACCTAGAAGCATCAGATTGGGGATGGCAGATTGATCCTGTTGGCTTGCGCACCCTGCTCAATATATTTTATGAGCGCTATGAAAAGCCGTTGTTTATTGTGGAGAACGGACTTGGTGCATTTGATAAAGTCGAAGAAGACGGCAGTATTCATGATGACTATCGCATCGATTACTTGAAAAAACATATTGAACAAATGAAAGAAGCTATTGCTGATGGGGTAGAGCTCATTGGCTACACGGCTTGGGGGCCAATTGACTTAGTCAGCTTTTCCACGTCCGAAATGTCAAAGCGCTACGGATTCATTTATGTGGACCTTGACGACGAAGGAAACGGTACGCTAAATCGTTCGAAAAAAGATAGCTTTTATTGGTATCAGCGCGTGATTGGAAGTAATGGAGAAGAGCTTTAAGTAGGAAAGAGGCTGGGTCAGTCCCAGCCTCTTTTAATTTAATTCGTTTTTGGCGTTCCGTGAATATAACCTGGAGCTGGCTTAAGAATAGGGGCTTGTCCAGTTGCTTTTGGTTCTTCAATATATGAAAACTCTTCTTGTCCATCAAAGGAGACTGAAAAATGGATTATGTATTTTATATAGTCGTAGCACTGTTTACTTTTTTCATGGTGAAGCAATTCTTTCCCACAAAAGGAATTAGAGAAATTTCAACAGCAACCTTAAAACAAGAACTAAACGATCGCAATAAACAATATATTGATGTTCGTACACCGGGAGAGTTTCGAGGGAATAAAATTCGAGGATTTACGAATATTCCTCTTCAACAGCTTGACCAAAATACAAGCAGCTTATTAAAAGACAAAGAAGTTATTGTTATTTGTCAAAGCGGGATGAGAAGTAAAGCAGCATGCAAGCTTCTTAAAAAGAAAGGCTTCAATCACATTACAAATGTTAAAGGCGGAATGAATGCTTGGAATTAATATGAATCAGGAAATAGAAAACGATAAAATGAATTTAATAAACAAGCCCAAGAAAAACTAAAGCTACTAGGATAATCAAACGGAGGAGGGATGAGATGAGTAATCAAGATATAAAAGCTAAAGAAACAACGAAAGATTCAAAGTATATTCAGCAGCATCTCGCGAATGAACGAACGTTTCTAGCTTGGCTTCGAACGGCTATTTCAATTATTGGTGTGGGTTTTTTAGTAACAAATCTACACTTTACAATGCGAGCTACACTATCTCCGCTTGGTGATCAACTTGCAACAATCATTGGCATTTTATCTGTAGGAGTAGGAATTGTTACGATTATTGTTTCAGCTGTGGCATATGTGAGAAAGATTGAAGCCATTAACAGTCAAACATTCCGCCCAGCCGTCATCAGCATGGTACTTCTCGGTGTATTTGTCATTATTATTTCGCTTATTTTTGGCACTTATTTCTTTATCATTTAAGAGCTTTCACAGCGTAGTATGATTAACTGTTCAAGGGCAATCATCCGATCAGCTTCAGCAGTTTATATGGGGTGTTATCATTGGTTTGCCTGCGACTATCGTCATGCTTGCTGGTGTCTTCATCGCATTGAAACATCACCTTCCGCTTATAGCTGCTATAGCAATAGGTATCATGTGCTGGCTAGTATGTTTAAGTTTACAAAAAGGAATTGAACTACTTATCACAGTAAGACGATATGGTTCAATCGAATCATACTGCGCATGAGAAACTTATGCTAAGATTGTAAAATACTAAATGATAAGCCATTATATAGAAAAAATGGATAGTAGAAGTGGAAAAGCAAATGATTGTGAGGTGACAGCACCATAATGAAAGCTCTTTATAATAGTTTTGCAAATTTGTTTTTTCTCTTAGGTGGATGCTTTTTAATAAGCCCGCTGTTATTATATCGCTTTATTCACAGTGATTATGACCGGTATATCTGGGTTATTAATGGTCCTTATCCGTTTAGTCATTTAGGAAGCGGCCCCTTTCAAATACTGGCAGGAGTTTTATTTCTTAGCATAGCGGTTCTTTTTCTAGTTACGGGTTTATTATTTCGAATCAGCGCAAAAAACGTTGAGTTAGACTGACGAAAAGCGGAGGAGAAAAGATGAAAGATATTATTGCAGAATTAGAGAGAATGAAAAAAGATATTTCGGAGCGTTTCGATAGTTTAAAAACAAATATCGAGCAGGATTTAGGTGGAATTGATAAACAGATTGAGTCATTGGAAAAGTTGCGAACATCACCTAAAAAGCAAAGCGAATAACATATACATAATCAGTAAGCGAGTATTACCAAAAAGGACGATAATGTTTATCTTCCTTTTTGGTTTGTTAACACGTAGTAAAAAAGAAACACGGATGCTAGCCTGTGAGAAGATGAAGAACGTTATTCCTCATCTTCAAAAACAATCATCACTCCAACAATCTCTTTTAATCAATTATATTTTACTTTTACCTCATACATTCCGTCACCATAACCAGATTTCGAGATTGCGCCGTTTGAAACTACCACCCCTTGCTCATTTGAAATGTCTACATCCATCTAAATAATTTAACAGACGGATCAAATAAGCTAATCGCGTAGCGGGCACGGTTGTCGTGTTCATTTATCACAAGTCTGGCTTGACCAACGAAGCGGCCGTTATATTCTACGCACCATTCAAGTTTGTTTTTACGAATAGCTTCGACAAATTTTAATGCACGCTCTCTTGTTTTGGGCTGAATATCTGAAGGGGTACCGCCATACATACGGACGAGCTCTGGATGTGTTTCTATTTGAAGATAATCATCAACGTCACGATCAATGGGTTGACGAAGTATTACTTTTTCACCTTGGATAATAGGAACATCATTCACTTACTTCACCTCATTTATGTAGAAGGTTTATTTTAACCTGTTCTTTCAAGTAGACATACTGTTGGGCATTTGTATCTTGAAAAGCTTCACTGCGACTTGAAGGAATATGCTGATACGATATAGGTTGATTAAACTGCGAAGCGGTTAGGTCGTAGTATTCATCATTAATCCGATTGTAGAAGTGCCAACCTTCAGCAGCGGGTGTTTTTACAATATCTCCTCCAAACAAGTCGTGGATTACTAAAGATGTGACCCCACACTGACCTTTGGCTGGATTTTCTTTCGTCCATTTTGAGCTAGAGTGGAGCGACCATGCCCTTGTGAATACGCTAAATAGGGAGGCGATATCAATATTTAATTCATTCATACAAAACCTCTGTTGTTAATATTTTCTATATTATACCTGATTATGTAGGATATTGCTAGATAAAGACAAAATCTAGTGAATAAAATGAACAAAATGCACATAAAAGACGTTTTACTTATTAAAATGTTTGGAAAAAGATGCTACAGTTGTAGTATGATATTATTATCAACACTCTATTTAAAAGTGATTTCGGTGTTTTAGATGCGAAATTTTTTTACTTTTTCATCACTTTTGAATAGTTTCTAATCATCATACAATTAGACTGTGATATAGTTATAGTAGTGACGAAAAAGATAGGTTCCTACATCGCATCTCGGTTTAGCTAATTAAGAAGGGGAACATCTACATCTTTTTTGAAAATTTAGGGGATGGGGAAGGTTATCATGAGCAACGTACAGACAAAAACAGACGTTATCTTAATAGGCGCCGGCATTATGAGCGCGACTTTAGGGTCGTTACTCAAAGAGCTGGCACCTGAGTGGAAAATTAAAGTATTTGAGTCACTGACAGACGCGGGAGAAGAAAGTTCAAACGAATGGAATAATGCAGGAACGGGGCACTCTGCATTATGTGAGCTTAACTACACATCTGAAAAAGCAGATGGATCTATCGATATTACAAAGGCAGTAAATATTAATGAACAGTTTCAGCTATCAAGGCAGTTCTGGTCTTATCTCGTAAATAGTAACTTAATTGGTAATCCTAAAGACTTTATCATGCCGATTCCACATATGAGCCTAGTACAAGGTGACCAAAATGTTTCCTTTCTGAAGAAACGTTTTGAAGCGCTTTCAAAGAATCCGCTATTTAAAGGAATGGAATTTTCAGATGACCCAAACAAGTTAAAAGATTGGGTGCCACTTATTATGAATGGTCGTAAGGTAACTGAACCAATCGCGGCAACTAAAATTGATGAGGGGACAGACGTCAATTTTGGTTCTTTAACGCGCATGCTATTTGATCATTTGAAAACAAAAAACGTAGAGCTTAACTATCGACATAGCGTAAAAAACATTAAACGTACAAGCGATGGACTTTGGGAGCTTAAAGTTCAAAACTTAAATACGGGTTTAACTGAATACCATCAAGCTAAGTTCGTCTTTATTGGAGCTGGTGGAGGGAGCTTACCGCTTTTACAAAAAACAGGTATTCCTGAGTCAAAGCGTATCGGTGGATTCCCAGTAAGTGGACTCTTCATGGTCTGTAACAACCCGGAGGTTATCGAGCAGCATCATGGAAAAGTGTATGGAAAAGCAAAAGTGGGTGCACCACCGATGTCAGTACCTCACTTAGACACGCGTTATATTGGAAACAAAAAAGCGCTGCTGTTTGGACCATTTGCCGGGTTCTCACCAAAATTCTTAAAAACAGGTTCGAATTTAGATCTTATTGGCTCAGTGAAGCCAAACAATATCTTAACAATGCTTGCTGCTGGGGTTAAAGAAATGGCCCTTACAAAATACTTAATTCAACAGGTTATGTTGTCTAATGAAAAGCGTGTGGAAGAGCTTCGTGAATTTATTCCAGATGCAAAAGGAGAAGACTGGGATATTGTTGTAGCTGGTCAGCGCGTACAGGTTATTAAAGACACGGAAGCTGGCGGAAGAGGAACGCTTCAATTTGGTACAGAAGTTGTAAGCTCTTCAGACGGAACGGTAGCTGCGCTTCTAGGTGCATCACCTGGAGCTTCAACCGCTGTTCACGTCATGCTTGAAGTATTAGAAAAATGCTTCCCAGATCAAATGAACGCTTGGGAGCCAAAAATTAAAGAAATGATTCCATCATACGGCATGTCGCTTTCTGACAATCCGGCGTTTTTCGAGAAGATTTATGCTTCAACTTCGCATACGCTTGGCTTGAGTGAGAAGGAATCGGTTTATAATTGAGAGAATACTATAGTTAGAAAAGAACCCATTACCTTGTTCAGGTGATGGGTTTTTCATAAAGAAAGGCCGAAAAACTTTCTTTTATACATATTTCTGTTATATCATTTCGTGATTATTTATTGAGATAATAAGACTTTTGGTTTATAATGGAATTAACCATTAAAAGATTGAATTTTCTGAAATATATTTCGGTTCCAAAAACGAAATTTTCAATCTCAACGATGAAAAACTGAAAACACACTAAAAATTTTGAGGAGGGGCTTTTATGGAATGGAAGTATTGGAAAGTCGTATTACGCTATGGTCATGTAGGAAAACGAAAAGATGTGACGGTTGCACGCTATCTCGTAACGCCTTCTCATTATAATTTAGTCATGGTGATGGACATTGGAAAAGAAATGCCTGGCGTAAAAAGTGAGGGAGTTGTTCGATTAACGGAAGTCGGGTTAGAAGAGTACCTGGCTGGCAAGAGAGCAGAAACGGAAAACTTTTACTTACAGCAGCTTTTTAATTACGAGCTGAGAGCATAGAAAAACTTTCATTAAGAAGCACCACTTAATTTATTTCTTCTACTACCTTCATCTTCTACCATGCAAGCTGAGCTGTTAACTGTTCCACAACTAGCCTTCAACGAAAACAGTATTCATTGTGTTCCAACATAGAAACAAGAATAGCTGAAAGATATAAATAGCTAGCGGTTCTTTTTCGGATGTAAGTAGATTCAAGTGTTGATCCGCCTAACCATTAAACTCTCGGTAAGACCTAAGACGTAGTTGAAATTGATTCTCCAGCAGCTGTTTGAACATTTAATGCTTCTCTATACTTAAGTACATACAAAAAATAGTTGGAGAAGAGAGTATGACTGAAACCATAATAAACCTTGTAGAAGAGTGGGGAATCTGGGGTGTCCTTCTTTCCTTGTTTATTGAAGGGAGTGCATTCCCCTTTATTGGAACATTTTTTATCGTAACGGTAGGCTTTATTTTAGATTTGTCTTGGTTTGGAATCGGTGGGATTTCTCTATTAGGAAGCTTCTTATATGCTGTAGGTAGTTATCTTCCTTATAGAACAACATGCATTTATTTTCAATGTCTAAAAAGGTTTTAAAATAGCTTAAAAACCTCCTGTTGCTGGTTAGAGCTAATTCTTTAGTGAATCAGTTTTGTTTAGAGATGAAAATGACAAGATATCATCTTTTAGCGAATGTCATAGGGCTCTTTCTTCTTTTCTGCATTTGCTATAGTAACTTTTATATGATAAAATTAAGTTAATTATTTTTGTTCGGTATAGAATCAAGAGAAAAGAAATCTGTTCCATCGAAATTTCAATCTTAAGATAGTATGGTTGGACAAGGGTAGTAATACATATGTGGATTATTCCACAGCAGGAGGCAATATTATGGAACAAGGTACAGTAAAATGGTTTAATGCAGAGAAAGGTTTTGGCTTTATCGAAGTTGAAGGCGGCGAAGATGTATTCGTACATTTCAGCTCAATTCAAGGCGAAGGCTTCAAATCTTTAGACGAAGGTCAAAAAGTAACGTTTGACATCGAACAAGGTCCACGTGGTGCACAAGCTGCTAACGTTAACAAAGTAGCATAATTAAATTAAGTAAAAAAGACTCCACCTCGGAGTCTTTTTTACTTATGAATTCAAATAAACAACTTTATGATTTTAATCGAAGAAAGGGGAACGGTTATGGCTGAGAAAATGTTTAAGGATGGAGAAACCGTAAGCATAAAAGCATCAAACGAATCCGTGACAATTTTAAAAGGGCAGTATGTGAAAAACATGAAAAGATACTCTTATATCGTGGATAAATATCCAAGTACTTTTTTCTTTGAAGAAGAGTTAATAAAACAGAAATAAAAGCGGGCTTTATAAAAAGTTAACATAGACAATACGAACAGTAAAAAGGAGTGGAAACCGCTCCTTTTTAGTTTTTTATAAAAACGAACTTCATTATTTCTTTCATATACGCATAAGGGTGGTTGTTGGATAAAGTCCAAAATGGAATCATCGACATTCAAAATAACTCCGATAGAAACAATTTGAAAGTTTTCAGAGTCACTTAGATAATCGTCGTCTTCATATCCGCTCAATATAGACCAACCTAAGTCACTCTCATCATGTGGTTCATCCCTAAGCATAAAGTTGAACTCCTGTTTTTCTAGTACATCATCACTTAATTTTATGACGTTGTATCCGTATCGTCGAGTTTAGTAAATACAATTGGTTTTGCACTTAGCATTGGTGATAAGTTTAATTTTAACTGCGATAGCTTTCCTTCGGTTTCCATTTCATATGCAATTAATAAATTCATTTCTGAATAAGAAATATCCCACTTTACGGTGAACATATTGTAATGATGATGTTTCATCTCCGTATGAAGGGATCCCCATTTTAAATGTAACAGGTCATTTTGTATATCAACTTCAATTTTCCCATATGCAGGGTGCTCAAATATTCCTGTATACTCTTTTAATTCATGTGTAGGGCTTGTTTCTTTTACTTGTGGAAAAGGTTTATCTAACTCTTTCATTATTTCTTTAAACTTAGCTGTATCTTCCGCAGATCTTTTATGCCAGTCGATTGCATCTAGCTCCAGAATCTCATCATAAATTTGATTTGCAAGGTAAGTTGGGAGTAGAGTCGTTCCAGCGTTTGTCAGAATAACAAGGCCGATATTTTCTTCTGGTATAAAAGAGACGAGTGCTGAAAACCCATCAATGTTCCCCCCGTGATGAATGACTTTGTAACCGCGATACGCACTAATAAACCACCCAAGTCCGTAGCAAGTGAGCGCTGTTTCAGACGTAGATAGCAGCGGATCATCAGGAATTGGAATATGCGGTTCATACATTTGCTGCAGTAAATTTGGTGTAATAAGTTCATGCTCTCCAGCTTTTCCTTGATTTAAATGAAATAAAATCCACTTAGCCATATCTTCTATCGTTGAGTTTATGCATCCCGCAGCACCAACCGTATCAATGTTACGCAACGGAATTTTAACGGTATCTTTATCTTTTTCAATGTATGGAAGTGCGTGGTTATCATTTTCTTGTGAAGTAGTAACTGAGAAATTTGTATTTTCCATATGAAGAGGTTGCAAAATATGCTCACTTACATACTGCTCCCATGTTTGGTTCGTGATTTTTTCTACCATATAGCTCATAGTTACATACATTAAATTATTATATAGAAAAGATGTGCGAAATGGTGCATCAAGCTCTAAGTGCTTAATTTTCTCCATAATTTCTTTTCGCGTGAATGAAGATTGATACCATAATAACTCATGACGACTTACCCCAGAACGATGGGAAGCTAAATCACGAGCTGTAGTTTGTGAGCTTATCAGAGGGTCATGGAGTGAAAAAGTTGGAAGATACGTTTGAACAGGTTCATCCCAGTCAAACTTTCGTTGTTGAGCAAGTAAACTTAGAGAAAGTGTACCAAAAGCTTTTGTAGATGAGCCGATTGCAAACAGCGTGCTAGGTGTAACAGGTTTTTTATTTTCAACGTCACGGTATCCAAATCCTTCAGAAAGAACAATTTCTCCATCTTTTACGATTGCGACTGCTGCTCCTGATACATTTAGCTCTTTCATCATTTCTTTTGTACAATTACGCAGGTGATCTGTAAGAGAGGACTTTATTTTTTGCATAAGGCTTTTCTCCTTTACCATTTTTTTCTACAAATAGGTTACTTCGAGGTAAAGAAGGGAAATACCTTCTTGTTAACAAAGATGTCATAATTTCCAATGTTCTTATTAATTAGTAGATTAATAATTTTGATAAAAAAGATAAGACAAAACAATTTAATTGGTTTTATGGTTCCGGTACAAAAATTAACTTAGTATAAGTATACTATCAGAAAGAAACTTTTCACTAATCTCTTACGAATTGAACAAATAGAAATTTCATTTGCTCCAACAAAAAAGCACACCCAGCATTCCAAATACAAAATATTCTCCTATTAAATTAACATTTAGAGAACAATAAACGTATTAGTTATTAATTGACTTGCACAAATGTTATACGTTACTATTGAAGAAACTTAATACTCCAAAGGGGAGTAGCTGTACAACACAGTCGTCATTACGAAACAGTCAGTTTCCGGCTTTGTTGGCAATCTTAATTGTTAGCAAGACCTTTGCCTACGCTTTTAGTTAGGTAAAGTGTGTCTTTATAAATTAAACGCTTTTATCTACTAAAGAGATAAAAGCGTTTTTTTATTTTTATCGATTAAAAATGAGTATGAGGAGTGACTATTTATGTTTAAGAAGCTGTTTAATTCATTAACGAATAATAAGCATTACAGCAGCAGTGATTATAAGAGAAGAAAGTCGAAATCTTTCAAGAGCTATAGTAGTAGTGACGATTATAGAAGAAGTCGCGATCGTCATGATAGTTATGGTCACCACCACTATAAAAGAAAACGGAAGAGTGGTAGTTTCTTTAGTAGCTGAGTAGAAGGATGGGTACTAATAAGCAGTATAAAAATAATGCTAAAAAAACAAAAAAGGAGAAGTCTTTTTTATAGAAGGCTTCTCTTTTTTTGTGGTGGATTGTATGAAGGTTGGATTTCTGACCGCTATGCTGCCAGCGTGGAAAATGAAATTTCCTGCAGTTTTCTACTATGTTCAGAAATACCTCTATATCACGGATTCAAGGGGGTTTAAAAATTTAAATGAACTATAGTTTCCCTTTATTTTCTATAGTGTATGACCAAAATATGACCAGAGTGTGACCAACATTTTTTGGGTGAATGTAGCTTTTCTTTTGTAGAATGATAGGACTTTGAGATGTGATAGTATGCTGTAAGTTACCTTTCCACTTAGGTGGAATTACAAGAGGGCAATTAGGAATAATGTAGTCTGACCATGAAGCATAGTGTTTTTATACGTGATATAAACTAGAAATAAATATTTGTGCCTATGACTATTATCTTTTATTTTGAAGTTATATCCTTTTTAATGAATCAACAAGCTTATAAAAGGGATTATTATCCTATTTAGATAGTGGATTAGCAGTTTTATAATGGATAATAGAGGGAAATATCAAACCAGAGATATATTAATCATAAAATAAAAGAGGGTATGTAATGGGAAAAGTATATGAAGCCAGTACGCTTTTAGCTTATGCAAAAGACAGGGTGCAGGCGTACAAAGCATTTGATGAACAGCTAGATGCATTAAAAAAAGCCCTTCATGCCGTGGCTACACTAGATCATGAATTTCAAGGGAAAGGTGCCGATAGTATAAAAGGTTTTTATACATCACAAATAGATATGGTTACGCATTGGAAAAGCCTTGTATCGTCACATGAATCCTATTTTAATAGTATTGCAGATTATGCGGAACAAGCTAAATTAAAAGGTGATACGGTTGTAGACGTATCGTTTTTAGAGCAAGAGCTGGCTGTTGCTAATGATCGCTCTAAGCAAATGGTCGAACAGCAGCAAACTGAACTTGAAGCAATTTTAAGCAATATTGAAGATATTATACATATTACACCGTTTTCCACAGAGGCCTTTGAAGATGAGTTAAGCGTTGCTGAGAAAAAAAGAACAGAAACTATTACGGCAGTAGAAGAACTAGATAATAAACTTTCAAGTGAATATGAAATGTTAAATTCTTTCTATGAATCCGTTCAATTTAGTGTAAATGGTTTGGAACAGCTGACTTCTCAAGGCGGCAGCGCTTATCAGCTCACTTTTGATGCGAAAGCTTACAAAAATAGCGAAGCATACCAAACACCTAAAGTGTTTAAAGTGCTTGAACAAACAGAAAAAGGATTGTATGGACTTGTCTTAACAAATTGCATGTATGAGTATACAATGGGGAAGGACTTACTAGGAAATAAGCTTACTAAAGAAGAGCAGCAGGCTAGTTTGTTTCAATCCTTTGGAATTGCGGCAGGCGGTTTACTTGCTTCAAAAGCATCCATTCAGCTTGTCGAAAAAGGTGCACAGGCAGTCACGAAAAAGTTCAATGATATGCGCAACGTAGTTCGTACAAGTAAAGTGACTCAATATGGAAAAGACATTCAGCAGGCGATGCGAAAAATGCCAGCAGCTGGTATTGATAAAGCCAAAAAGATGTATGATGCGGTATTAGATGCAAAAGTACCAAGGTTCTTACCGCAGGAAGCGTCAGTGGGTGTGAGTGTAGGCTTTGCGCAGCAAACTGTGCGGGATGTGTTGAAGAGTACGGCTAAAGATACGATGAATTTTATGGGGAAAGACTACTTTGACGGAAAACGTTGGCATGATGCTAGGGGAAGGTTTATAAAGAAGAAGGATCCCAACCATGTTAGTAAGATGGAAAATAGCCAGGTTGAATCTTTAAAAGAAGATTCAAAAATTGATAAAACAACACATTCGATTTCGGTAGTAGAAAATAATACTAACAGATATAGCGGTACTGGAGTCAAAATTAATTCTGACTTAATAAAGAGATATATTAAAGATGTTGAAATGAGAACATCGAGAAAACTGTCAAAAAACCAAATAGAGAAGCTTAAAGAAGCGTTAAGAAATAAGGAATATCAAAAACTTTCTCCTATAGAAACCCGGAAGCATCGACGGGCATTTAATAAAATTAAAGACAAGCTCATTGAGGAATGGGAGATAAAAACGGGACAAAAATGGCCCACTTACAGTGAAGATATTATTTCAGAGAATACAGGTGAACCAGTTAGAAGAAAAGGCGATAAATATGATGCACATCATATAATTGAAAATAGCTTTCGGGGAGAACATGAATGGTGGAATATACACCCTGCAAAATTTCCAAATGAGCATCAGTCTGGTATACATGGTACGGGATCACCGGCTAATGAATTATTTAAAGGAGATAATTAAATTATGAGATACGATTTTGTTAAGAATCAAAAAGATAATCAATTTTATCCTGTAAGTAGAAATGATATTGAAGAGGTAGAAGGAACATTAGGGTTAAAGTTCCCTTTTGAATTAAAGAAGTTTCTTTTAGAGATTGGTTATGGCTTCCTTCAAAGATCAGAATATAATATCAATCGTATTATGGGGCCTTCTTCCATCAGAGATGCTAGATTAAAAGTTAATGATTTTGAATTTTATCCTGATATAGAAGTTTACGAAGATCTTGAAGAGGATAAATTAATATTTTTTGAAGCTAATGAAAGCGCGTTGCTACTAATAGAAATAAGTGAAGAGCAAAATAATGCTATTTATTATGATGATATAAAAATCGCAGATTCCTTAGAAGAATTTTTAAAGAAAATCATGGAAGATGATAAGTATTATATTGATTTAGAATAATACGATACTTATTTAATATTAAAGGCTTTATTTATATTAAACAATGAACAATAGATAAAATAAAGAACCCAACAAATAAAAAAATTAGCGAAAATAATAAATACTTATTCAAATTATAATAGAAAATTGGTTTATTTAAAGAGTGTATTAGACAAGTAGAACATTAATTTTCATTATTGGATAAGACTGTAACAAAATTTCTATATTGTATACTTCATATATCTTTAGTTAACATAATGTCTCTTTCCGGAACCAAGCAAGCAAAAGAACCCTTGCGGCAGTAGGGTTCAGCTAAGGGTTCCTTTGCTTGAGTATGCATCTTTTTATACACCGTTGATATGACTACGTTTTTTGGGTAGTTGAAAGAAGCGAGAATGTATAAAAAGAGCTCCTTTTATACATATGCTCGCATGAGAAAATATAGTATTTTCAGCAAAAATCTGTTATTATATGTCTGCACATGCATTTTATAGTAAAAAGCCACCTGTCCTGCAAATACTGGGTGGCTTTTTATTTTGTTAACGATAATATTTACTGAATTTTCTTTTTACAGATTCAGTTATAGATACAGTTAGTAGGGAGATAAGTGATGAAGTAAAAGCAGTAAAGCTAATTGTCCCTGCTCTCATACCCATCCTCCAATAAGGAAATTGACGATAACACCATCCACACTAATCACTCCTATACTTAAAGGCGTTATATACTTAATAGTAGGTTTTTTTCTACTGAGTGCACATGAGAGTACAATTAAACTAGCAATCATAATTGTAGAAACTAGCTGTAAGTCACCCATTATTAACAGCCTTTAAATTCAAGATATCCATACTAGTATATTCTCCTAATGAAGTATCAAATAACACCTTGCTCAATCATAGCATCAGCAACTTTTATAAACCCGGCAATGTTTGCACCTACGACAAGATTACCAGGAGCGTTGTATTCTTGAGCAGCTTTCTTGCTATTTTGGTATATGCTTTTCATAATCGCATGTAATTTGCTATCGACTTCTTCAAAAGTCCAAGAAAGCCTAGTGCTATTTTGAGCCATTTCTAATGCTGATACAGAAACACCACCAGCATTTGCCGCTTTAGCAGGGGCAAATAAAATATTGTTCTCTAAGAAAATCTCGACAGCTTCTAATGTAGATGGCATATTTGCACCTTCACCAATTGCTTTTACTCCATTGGAAAGTAATAATTCTGCAGAGTTTTGATCGATTTCATTTTGAGTAGCACATGGTAAAGCAATATCACATGGTACTGTCCAAATTCCATTAGAACTTTCCACATAAATCGCTTCAGGATGATCAGCTACATAAGTACTTATACGTTTCTTTTCTATTTCCTTAATGCGTTTAATTGTCTCTAAGTTAAGACCATTTTTGTCATAGATATAACCATTCGAATCGCTGCAAGCAACCACTTTAGCCCCTAGCTGCATCGCTTTTTCAATTGCATAGATTGAGACATTTCCTGACCCCGACACAACAACTGTACTGCCTTCAAAGCTAAGATTCTTATCTTTTAACATTTCTTCAACAAAGTAAACTGTTCCGTATCCAGTGGCTTCTTTACGAGCTAAACTTCCACCATAACTAAGGCCTTTTCCTGTTAGAACGCCTGCTTCAAAGGTGCTACGCATTTTTTTATATTGCCCAAACAAAAAGCCAATTTCTTTACTTCCTACACCAATGTCACCTGCAGGAACATCCGTATCAGGTCCGATATATTTGCTAAGTTCTAGCATAAAGCTTTGACAAAAACGCATTATTTCTCCATCTGATTTTCCTTTAGGATCAAAATCAGCACCTCCTTTACCGCCACCAATTGGTTGACCAGTTAAAGAGTTTTTAAAAATTTGCTCAAATCCTAAAAATTTAATAATACTTGCGTTGACGGATGGATGAAATCTTAACCCACCCTTATATGGACCAAGTGCGCTGCTATATTGGACGCGAAACCCTCGATTTACTCTAACATTTCCGTGATCATCGACCCACGGTACACGAAAAGTGATGACTCTCTCAGGTTCAACGATTCTCTCCAAAATAGCTTGGTTAATATACTGAGGATTTTTAACGAGAACAGGTATTAAAGAATCGAATACTTCTTTGACCGCCTGATGAAACTCACTTTCATTTGGATTTCGTTTTTTAACTGTTTCAAATACTTGATTAACATAATTTTGTACGCTTTCTGTATACGTCGATTGATTTTTTTCAATTGTTATCATACTTATCCGTCTCCTATTTATTAATTTATAATGAAAATTTAAAAAATTTTTCGTAATTTTTTAGAGTTGTTAGTATAAAATATTTTATAATTGAAATAATGATCGAATCAATATAAAGAAACGATAATATCAATGCTTTTTATGCATTAACTAATAAGGAGGATATAAAATGGACTTTAGACAAATCCGTTATTTCATGGAGGTGGCTACACGCGAACACGTAACTGAAGCCGCCCACTCTTTACATGTAGCACAATCCTCGGTAAGTCGACAAATAGTAAATTTAGAAAATGAATTAGAAGTTGATTTGTTTATCAGAGAAGGAAGGAGGGTACATTTAACGCCAATTGGAAAAATATTTTTTGAACGAATGAAACATGCCATGAATGTGATAGACGATGCGAGACGTGAGGTTAAGGAATATTTAGATCCTGAAAAAGGAACAATACGCATTACTTTTCCGATAAGTTTAGCAGCGTATACATTACCAACTGTAATCTATGCATTTAGATTGCGCTATCCGGAAGCAAAATTTCAGTTGAAACAAGCGCTTTACCAGGAATTAATTGAAGGTGTGATTAAAGGAGATTTTAATCTTGGTCTGATAGGTCCACTTCCTCTCAAAGAAAAAAAACTTGAACAAAAAGTTTTATTTACGGAAAATATTGTGGTTCTTTTGCCAATTCACCACCGCCTTGCAAAAGAATCCTCCGTAAAACTTCAAGAACTAATAGACGAACCGTTTGTTTTATTACCTGAGGGTTTTGTCTTTCGAGATATTGTTGTAAATGCTTGTCAGAATCTTGGCTTCACACCAAATGTTGCCTTTGAGGGGGATGATATCGATGCGTTGAAAGGGTTAGTTTCTGCTGGTTTAGGTGTAACACTCATGCCAGAAGTCACGCTAGTCGATAGCTTGCCACGCTCAACAGTTAAAATACCATTGGTTGAACCAAATGTAACAAGGACTGTAGGGGTTATTACCCCAAAGGAACGGTCACTACTTCCAACGGAAAAGTTATTTTATGATTTTCTTCAGGAATTTTTCGCTAGATTAGATGATTTTAAGAGCTAATTTATACTTAAGAAAAAGCACGTAACCAGTATAGAAAAGTAATATATTACATCTTTAGTTACCATAATATTCTTTCTGGAATCCAAACCAAAAAGAATCCCTTAAAAAGAAGGGTTAAGATCATGAATTATGCAGCTTTTATACATATGCTTGTTTTATATAATAAATCGCTTTCATGAAGAAAATATGTTATATTTAACTTACTAACACACACATTTCATATCTAGTTTTATAAAAAGCTGCCTCTCCTGACGCTCCGAGGCAGCTTTTTATTTTGTTAATGGTAATAAATATTTTAACATCTTGTAATAGATCTAAATATTTTGTCCGCGAAAGTATACTTTTACGGACAGTTCTTTTATATAAGAAATTTATTATTTTCGTCGTTCGTTTAAGTTAAAAAATAAATTACGAACGACCTTTTAAAGTCATATACGTCGTTTACGGACGGTTTTTGATTGACAAGAGGAAGAGAAACACAAAAGGAGTGTAAAAATAGAAAAACTCGTCAACAAGAGGTTTTTATTTATCAAGACAAAAACTTCCTTTTTCTATAGATAAAAGTATATCTAATAAAATATTCTTGTCATATCTCATAATAAACTTTATAAAAGCACTAATAAAAAATACATAGTATGTTATAAGCTTACAGTGTACAACGTACAACGCTGCCAGCATAAAGATTACTTAAACAGATGATTTGTTGTTGAAAATTACCAATCACTTTGATTATCAATTACTCAACAAACTATTGATATGTAGTATTAATTACATAAAAAATAAACGTTTATTTCTTTAGCTTTATGAGCAGCGACATTTAAACGAAATAGTTTTAGATGTCTATCTATAACTTACGATCAATATCACCTTTAATTAAGGAAAGCTGTTCTTGTTCTATTCTACATATTTCAAGAATTTCGTGACGTCCGTTTTCTGGCACTATACAACAGGGAGCATAGAAGGAAATATAAGCAATAAAAAGTGGTGAATCATAGCTTTATTAAGGTATTCTCATCATAAATAAAAATTTATATTGACAATGAAATGATATTCGTTTTATAATTATCTCGAATTAAAGATATTTTAATTAAAGATAAATTCAATTAAAATTAGAAGTAGAAAGTGATGATATTGAATAAAAGTTTAGCAGAAACCGTTTTTAACCTTTCAGAAAGCTTCTAAATTTAAAATCAAAAAGTTATTGAAGATTTCTTTATAGCTTTGGGTGATGAAGAAAAAAGCTGTCATTAGAATTTTAGGCAAAATACAGTATTGCTAACTATAATCATCAAAGTTAATAAAATGATAAAAAAATAGGAGGAATTAAAAATGATTAGTATTGGTTTATTATTAATTCGTTTAGTAATTGGATTGTCATTTATGGCCCATGGAGCTCAGAAATTATTCGGATGGTTTGGTGGTCATGGATTAAAAGGAACAGGAGGGTGGTTTGAGTCCATTGGAATGAAACCAGGTGTTAGAATGGCCTTGATAGCTGGGTTATCAGAACTTGTAGGTGGTGCTTTATTTGCTGTAGGATTTCTTACACCTCTTGCGGCTCTTATGATTGCTGGAACAATGTTTATAGCTATTATTAAAGTACACGGTCCAAACGGCTACTGGGCAACACAAAATGGTTATGAATATAACCTTACATTATTAGTTGTTGCTATTAGTATTGCTATAATCGGTCCAGGATACTACGCAATCGACGCCCTTATCTTCTAAAAGGAAAAATGGTGAAATAAAGAATAATTTATTAAAAGTAGTTAGATACGTATACTTTGTTACTCTAGAAGTTAAACATATGAATTTTTGTATAATATCTCGAATTCGAGATATTATTGGTTCAATCATTTGAATTTGTTAAAGGGATATCTTTTATATAGCGTACCTAGGTAAATTTGATTAGATTGAATATTCCATTGCTTTATGAAGGACAATTAAAATAATTATTAAAATATGATAAGGGAGAGATAAAGAATGACAAAAAAAACTACAGGAATCCATCATATTACAGCGATTGTAGGTCATCCACAGGAAAATGTTGATTTTTATGCTGGTGTATTAGGTTTACGCTTAGTCAAACAAACAGTCAATTTTGATGATCCGGGTACGTATCATCTTTACTTTGGTGATGAAGCTGGAAAGCCAGGAACAATTATTACCTTTTTCCCGTGGGCAGGAGCACGCCAAGGAGTAATAGGTGATGGTCAAGTAGGTGTAACTTCATACGTAGTGCCAAAGGGCGCCATGGATTTTTGGGAGCAGAGATTATCAAAATTTAATATTCCGATAACAAAGATGGAACGATTCGGAGAACAATATTTAGAATTTGACGATCCCCATGGTTTACATTTAGAAATTGTTGAAAGAGAAGCTGGTGAAAAAAACACGTGGCAATTTGGTGAGGTTACACCTGAAGTAGCAATTAAAGGCTTTGGGGGAGCAACATTATTATCTGCTCGTCCTGAAGAAACAGCCAAGTTATTAGAGGATGTTATGGGTCTTGAAAAAGTAGGTGAGGAAGGAGATTTCATTCGTTTTCAATCATCTGCTGATATCGGAAATATCATTGATTTAAAGCTAACGCCAATCGGTCGTGGACAAATGGGTGTTGGAACCGTTCACCATATTGCATGGCGTGCTGAAAACGATGAGGACCAGTTAGAATGGCAAAAACACGTAGCTAGTAATGGATATGGAGTCACAGCTGTACGAGATCGAAACTATTTTAATGCTATTTACTTTAAAGAACATGGAGAAATTCTATTTGAAATTGCCACAGATCCACCAGGTTTTGCACATGATGAGTCACAAGAAACAATGGGAGAAAAGTTAATGCTGCCTAAGCAGTATGAAACTCATCGAGCTCAGCTTGAAAGAGAATTGCTTCCTTTTGAAGTGAGAGAACTAGACTAAATTCGAGTCTGAGTGCTTATTTTGCTTTCAATTCATCAATCTAATCTATTTCAACTAAGAAAAAAATGATAAGAAAAGAGAGGTCTTTCTATAGAAAGACCTCTCTTTTCTTATGGAGCGTAGGGGATTCGAACCCCTGACCCCTTCGCTGCCAGCGAAGTATTCTCCCGCTGAACTAACGCCCCGATATGTAAGTTCTCTTTTATTTTATAAATCTCTATAACGTCTGTCAATTCGTTTTTTGTATATTTTCGAAATAAAGCAACAATTTTTTTAGGTTTCATTTTTTCCACACATTTATTTAGTATAACTAAAGGTGAATAAGTAATGATATCAATATTGTAAGCGTTAACTTATTGCGTTCATTACTTAATTTGTATAGATCTGATACTAGGGGGAGCATTGGGTGGAAGCAGTTAAATTAACACCAAAACCAAAAAGACAAAGAGAGGTACACAAAAAGAAAACCTCAGCCGCTATTTATCAAACAGTGTGGAGGTGGCATTTTTATGCAGGACTTATTTTTGCACCATTTTTAATCATATTAGCGTTTAGCGGTGCGGTGTATTTATTTAAGCCACAAATTGAGTCAGTTCTTTATCACGACCTGTATTACGTAGAAGAAAAAGGAGATATACTACCTTCAACAAAACAAATAGATGAGGTCCAAAAAGCGTATCCAGAAACAGCTATTACTTCAATAAAATATTATGATGATCCACTTCGTACAGCTGAGATTGGGATTATGACAAATGGAGAGATGTCTTCAGCATTTATAAATCCGTACACTGGAGAAGTAGCTGGAACTCTCTCAGATGACGAGAAATTCACGACTATTTTCAAAAAGATTCATAGTGAATTGCTCATTGGCGGAACGCTTGCCAATCGACTTGTAGAGCTAGCTGCCTGCTGGGCTGTTATTCTATTAATTACGGGTCTGTACATATGGTGGCCAAGAAATAAAGCGTCGATATGGGGAACAGTTTTGCCAAGGTTTAACCGAAAAGGAAGAATATTTTGGCGAGATATGCACGCTGTTCCTGCATTTTGGCTATCGTTATTTATGTTAATTTTAATTCTAACAGGACTTCCTTGGTCAGGAGTGATGGGAGAGCAAATTAATCGACTTGCTACGTATTCAAACACGGGCTACCCACCATTTTCACATAGCTTTGGTGAAAAGCCTGAATCAATTGTTAAAACAAAAGACGTAGCAGAGGATATACCGTGGGCTGCAGAAAACATTCCAGTTCCCAATTCATCTGTTCCTGGCTACGTGCCGCTTTCTCTTGAGAAAGTGACTGATATAGCACAAGCTGAAAAAATTCAAAAGCCATATACAATTTCAATGCCTCAAGGTGAAAAAGGTGTTTATACCATTTCAACATCTCATACTAAGCCCGGCGATAATGCAACTCTTCACGTTGATCAATATTCAGGTGCTATTTTAAGCGATGTTCGCTTTGATGATTACGGTATTATGGGAAAAGGAATTACAATGGGAGTTGCGCTTCATGAAGGAAGGCTATTTGGCGTAGCAAATCAAATTCTCGGCCTCATTACGTGTCTTGGATTAATTGGTTTAATTGTTAGTTCGTATGTTATGTGGCGTAAGCGAAAACCTCAAGAAAGTTCCGGAGCACCACCTAAGTCAAAGGACTCCAAAGTGACAAGAGTTGTTTTCTTTATCATGCTTGGACTCGGGATCGTCATGCCACTTGTTGGAATTTCAATTATTGCGGTATATTTGTTGGATAGGTTTGTATTTTCAAAGATACCCTCTGTTCAAAATTAAGTGCGTAACTTTTCGCTGCTTGCCTTGTTTCATGGCAAGCAGTTTTATTATACGTAATAACCTTCAAATATGTTAAAATAGTAAAAATATTCATTCGAAAACTTGGAGGCTATTATGAAATACGACGTAATTGTAGTTGGAGCCGGCTCAATGGGAATGGCAGCCGGTTATTTTTTAGCAAAAAAAGGGCAAAGAGTTTTACTTATTGATGCCTTTGATCCACCCCATGCGAGCGGAAGCCATCACGGCGAGACGCGCATTATTCGCTATGCATACGGAGAAGGAGAAGAGTACGTACCGCTTGCACTCCGAGCAAAAGAGCTGTGGGAAGAGCTAGAAAAAGAAAGTGGACGATCGTTCTTTTTAAAAACGGGAGTACTGAGCGTAGGAGAAGAGACCTCATCGTTTATTCAAACCGTCATTTCAAGTGCAAAAACATATAGTCTACCACTTGAAGTGTTAAACGCAGTTGAAATACATACGCGATTTCCTGGAATCACTGTTCCGGATTCGTTCATTGGCTGTTTTGAACCAACCTCAGGCGTTTTAAAATGTGAAGATGCTATTCGCACTTACAAAGAGTTTGCGTTAAAATACGGAGCTGAGCTGTTAACTAATCATCCTGTGAAAGGTATCAAAGTAACAGAAGATAGCGTAAAGGTGCATACAGGTGACAACGTATATGAAGGTAAACGTTTGGTTCTTTCTGCCGGAGCCTGGTCCAAAGAGCTGTTAGCTAAGCTAGGACTCAATCTTCCTGCAACACCTATCCGCAAGACCTTTGCGTGGTTTGAAGCAGATGAAAAATTTTACGGAGAAGGGAAATTCCCTGCGTTTTCATTTGATACAAAAAGTGGGATGTACTATGGGTTTCCAAGCATTGACGGAGCGGGTTTAAAACTAGGCCGTCATGATGGCATTCAGCAAGCCCAAAATCCAAATGAAGAGATGGCGCCTTTTAACGATGGAGATCGTGCAGAACTGGAAAACTTACTTCGTAGCTATATGCCGCAAGTAGGAAAGCTGAAGTTCGGCAAAACGTGTATGTACACGATGACACCAGATGAAAACTTTATTATTGATACGCACCCATTGTATAAAAACGTTGTGTTCGCAGCAGGGTTTTCAGGGCACGGATTTAAATTAAGCAGCGCTGTTGGTGAAGTAATAAGTGATCTTTTGACTACAGGTAAAGCACCGTATGACTTATCATTATTCTCAGCAAGTAGATGGGAGGTAGAATAATGAAATTTTCAATTGTAGACGTATTTTCGCAAGGAAAGTATACGGGAAACTAGCTGGCTGTTTTTAAAGAGGCAGGACATTTATCAACAGAAGAGATGCAAAAAATTGCCAAGGAAATTAATTTCTCTGAAACAACGTTTATTCTATCAAATGAGCCTACTGAAAAAGGGTATCCTGTCCGTATTTTCACACCAGGATTTACTGAAAAAGATGTAAATGTAGATGCTCCTCCTCTGTTTACAGATGTTTTTTGGTTAGGCTACATGCATGAGATGACAATGCACGGGTTAGCTGGATATAGTATATCTTTTAGTGTGTCGACCAGAAAAGATATACGAGATCACTATTTCCAATGCAACATTGATGCTATGGGGATTTATAATAAGTCGATTGAAATTCTTTTATCCAAAGGTATTTATCAACGATCTCCCTATTTTTCTACATCTCAAAGGAGTCAATCAGTTACAGAGATAGGATATGTTATGGATTTATTCGGAGATAAAAGACCTTTAAATTCAATGGAAGCGGGAAACATTTTTTTTAATCTAAAAAAGAGTATTGCGGCTAAGGCTCTCGTCATTGGATTTAAACAAGTAATTAAAGATAAAGACATTCATAAATTTATGGATAATTGTTTACGTACAGTTAATAAAAATATAAATATTTTCTCTTCTATCCTTCAGTATGAAAACCTTAAACCTCCCCAATTATTAGACAATGAAATTACAAATTCTGATGTAGCTCCTTTTTCAGATAAATTAATGGTGTTTCATACTGGATTTTTATTTAATTTAGCCGCCACGTATTATGCTGCAGCTATGGTAACAAGTATGAGGATAGATGTAGCTGGACATTGTGATGCTTCTATTTTTCGGGATTTGAAAACGATCTCATCTTTTGGGAGAATTATGATTAAAAAAGGGTGGATAGAAAAACTACCAGAGGCGGATGATCGTAAAGAGTTACCTGATAATTAATGAAAGTTTTTACTTTTTTATAAATGTTTAAGATGGGATAGCGTCAGAAAAGTGCGGATTTACAACCTTAAGGAAATCCAAGTATAAGAAAGCCTACTATCTCGATGTTTCAAGTGAAATAATAGGCTTTAGTTACCTCAAAGCTTAACTATAGAAGTAGAACGAAAAACACAGACTTTTAACCGATGAAATAATCCAAGAATATGAATGTTTTTTAGAAAGAGTTAACTCACAACCTGAACATACGCCAATGGCAGTAAGTTGGTTAGAAAAAATATTCCCTAAGAAAAAGGTAGGAAGTATTATCGTTTCAGCTGTTAACTGTGTGTGTGTTTTTTACAAACTTGATTATAGTCAATAAAAGAAAACATAAAGTAAAATTTATCTAGTTGTCAGCTTATATAGCAGAAAATCTATTTAAAAAGACCAAGCCCTCATACACATTGTTCTAACAATTTAGTCATATAATGCAACTAAGAAGATTTACTTTTACAAGTAGCTTCTGTCTTTATTCTTACTTTATAGGATCTGATGCTTACTACGCTGAAAAACTCTTTTCAAAAAGTTTTAGGCTTTGACTTAAAATGGAGAAGGAGTGAGTGGTTATGCTATCAACGGTACTGCAGTTTATTTTAGGAATTGGTTTTTTATTCTTTGGTTTCATGAAGTTTTACTCGCAGGACATGGTGAGTGAGTTTGAGCGGTATGGCTTTTCGAGTGGGTTCCGAAAATTCACAGGATTTGTAGAAGTAGTTGGAGCTATTGTCATCGTGTGGGGAGTTTGGTATGAAAGTCTTTCCGCAATCGGTGCGTTTGTATTGGGAGTGACGATGCTGGGTGCAATCTATACGCATTTAGTTCGTGCAAAAGATTCGTTTTCAAAAGCGGTTGTTCCTATTATTCTCTTGGCACTAGCTGTGGTAGTGTCTGTATTAAATTTTGACTCCATACCGTTTTTATAAATGTTAATATGCAGTTTTAGCCGCGAGTTTCGACTAGCGGCTTTTTTTATTCTCTATTCTGCTTTTCAAGCAATTCAATCATTCTATCATTTTGTTTTACTGTTTTTCGCAGGTTTGATTCTATTGAAAATAAAGTGACCATAATTGCAAGAAACCCAAATATTAAAAAAATCATAGTGCTTTACATCTCCTATACAACATGTTATCAAAGAAAATAATAACTATATAATAACATATTTTCTATATTTTACATATATGTATTGCTATCTCGATAGGCCTTTTTAATTATTTCCAATTAGTGTATAGTTAAGGATAAATTATACAATTAATTAAAGAGGTGAGGTCCTTATGAATCAGCTAGAATACGAGTGGGTAAAGAAAACACCTCGCCAACTACTAATTCATTCCATCACTCATGAATTTCATCATAAAGGACAAATTGTGATTATGCTACGGCTGCTGGGTTACACCCCTGAAAATACGGATATTTTGGTGTTAGAGTAAAATCAGGTGGTTGCTTGTTATTCCGCTCGTTTTATTCGGTTGGCTCCTCACTGGTTTAACTGTAAACTCATTTGGAAACATAGGCAATATATTGTTGAAAAACAAAGCCATATGTAAATTTCTTCTTGTTACAAGGAAGATAAATTGCTTCTTCATTAATATTCCATCTATAATAGGTTCACAACCTATTTGGTTTACTAATGGAGGCAAACAACCATGGCGTACGTATTATTATTTCTAATTTTATTAATCGTTGGTATTGTGCTGTTTATTAATGTCCATCCAACGTTTGGGGCAAACCCAACCAAATTACAAAAAGAAGCCTATGAACGGTTTCCTCATTATGAAAATGGCAAGTTTAAAAACATGGTGCCTACTAACATGAAAATGAGCGCAGCTGACATTCTGTCTTTTATCAAAGATTCTATGAACAAAGAGCAGGAACGGAGTCCAAGAAACCAGCTTTCTATGAACAAGATTGACTGGGAAAAGGTGAAAAGTAGGGAAGATAGTCTTACTTGGTTTGGACATTCCGCATTTTTACTAAGCATTGACAATAAAAAACTACTTATTGACCCAATGCTTGGTCCTACAGCTTCGCCTGTATCCTTCATTGGGAGCAAGCGCTACAGCCAAGATATTTTACATATCATTGATGAAATGCCACCGATTGATGCAGTTTTATTCACGCATGATCATTATGATCACCTTGATTATTCGTCGATTAAAAAGCTTAAGTGCAAGGTAAACCACTTTTTTGTGCCGCTTGGTGTAGGCGCTCACTTAATGAGATGGGGCGTTTCTTCACACAACATTACTGAGCTGAACTGGTGGGACGAGGTAGAATTAAGAGGTATAACACTAGCTTTTACTCCTTCTAAGCATTTCTCTGGAAGAGGCGTATTGAACCGTGATTCCACACTTTGGGGTGGCTGGGTTATCCTTGGTGAAAACACGCGCTTTTATACAAGCGGGGACGGTGGATACGATGCTCATTTTAAAGAAGTAGGAGATAAATACGGTCCGTTTACCTTAACGCTGATGGAAGGCGGACAGTATGATGCGCGCTGGTCGTGGGTTCACATGAGACCAGAAGAGTCGGTGCAAGCGCATCTTGATGTAAAAGGTGAAACGATGATGCTCATTCACTGGGGAGCCTTTACACTTGCGTATCACAGCTGGACAGATCCAATAGAACGAGCGATTCAAAAAGCAAAAGAAGAAGGCGTGAACTTACTTATTCCAGAGCTCGGAGAAACGGTTTTGCTGCATGGTGAAAAAGCAAGCGGTGTTAACGAGTGGTGGACAAATGAAAGTAAAGAAGCATAAATGAAATGCCCCTAACAAAAGGGGCATTTTCTAATGGAGGAGACAATGAAGCCAAATTATAAAGAGTTAGGACATGCGGATATTTTAGGACCAAAGTTAAAGGAGCTAGTTGAGCAGCAGCTCCTTGAAGATTTAAAATTTTATGGTATTAATGGAGAGAAATTTAAGTTTGACAGGTCGGAAAGTTGTATTGAAGGGCATGACGAAGAGTACTTAGACGGAACAGTGGAAAACTTTTCAGGTATTAACTTATTTAATGAGCAAGATGAACATCAATTAGAAGGCTGGATGGAATTTATTTATGAGCGGGAACATCACTTTTTCATCGCATACTGGGAGTTTTTACACGATATATCTGCTACTAAACGATACCTCAAAGATATGCCTGGAATTCCTGATCACGTGTTTAGTAGAATTCCAGAAGCGGTGCGCAGCCGTTATAAAAGGCAACGGTTAAATCAATAAAAGGAGTATTCTTTATGAAAACAGAAGAGCAATTTTCAGCCGAAAAAGTACTAAAGTATTTGTTGATTGGTAGCCAAGTAGATGGTGTGAAGTTTGGGTCTGACAGTGGAACAACGATTCTAAACTTTAGCAACTACAGGAGAAAAGAAGACAGTGACTTTGTTTTATCAATTGAAACTGCCTGGACTTTATACCCCAAACCAACTGATTATCCATCGTGCGAGGAGGAAGTGCCTAACTTAACAGAGAAAGAACAGTTTCAGCATATTTGGAGCATGCGTAGGGAAAAGGTAGTGAAAGTTGAATTAGGGAATCAATCGCCACATCTTATTATTCACTTAGAATCCAACAAAGTGCTGTTTGTGAACGGCCGCGACCCTAATTATGAATGCTGGCAGCTTGAAGAAGAATGGATGAGCGGCGACTGGCTTGTGGTAGCTGCGCCTGGTGATGAGGTTGCGGTTTGGTGTCTAGATGGGTTTGAAGTCTTTTAATCTTGAAAACACTAAAGATAAAGGATAAAATTAACACTGTAATATTTTGCTATATTAGCTGAGGAGAGATGAGACGAGATGAGTAAAGAAACGTTCTATGAACAGGTAGGAGTTGCTATGACGTGCAGATCCTACGAAGAGTACGAAAAAATGTTTGTGTTAGATGATAATCTGTTAAGAAAAGGGCCAATTCTAGATGTTGCAGCGGGTGCTTCTTCTTTTAGTGCCAGCGCCAACGAACAGAGCTATGATGCTTTTGCTGTTGATCCGCTGTATAACTTAGAATTTGAAGACATGATGTGTAAAGGTCAAAAGGAAATGCAAGAGGCAAGTGATAAGCTAGAGAGAAGTCGTTCAAACTTCTCTTGGGAATCTTATGGAAGCTTAGCGGAGCATATACAGATTAGAAAACAATCTTTTGATGTTTTTCTAACCCATTATCAAGAAAAAGAAGTCAATAAACGATTTGTATGTGGAGCCTTACCGAATCTACCCTTTAACAATGAAACTTTTTCTCTAGTTTTATGTAATCATTTTTTATTTTTATATGAAGAGCAATTTGATTTTAACTTTCATTTGCAAGCCATTCATGAGCTAATTCGAGTCACTAAAAAGGGTGGAGAAATAAGGATTTATCCTCTAGTAAACTTTAAAGGAGAGAGGTTTCCTTTTTTAAATGAGCTAATAGAAACTTTAAGCGACGAGAATTTATCTGTAAAAATAATTAGTACACCGTTTCGATTCGTTCCTACAGCAACCGAAGTGTTAACTATTAAGAAAGCAGATTAAAAATCGAAACCTTTCTTCTCATGGGGAAGGGTTTTTTTATGTGGATTTCATTAATAAGGGGGACTGTTACTTGAACAACAAATATAAGCTTTTACTACTCGCTGCTCTGGTAATTACAATCTCTTGGGCCACGGTACATTTTTTTAACCATGACAAGCGTGCAGCTAAAGATTTTGCTGAAGAATTTTACGCCATTCCGCTCCCACCTAAAACAAAAGTTATTGATCAAGATTTTAATTATGGTGTTTATTATGGAGGGGGGCCTTGGGGAAGTGGCGGACGACCAACCGTGGTTGCGTATAAAAAGCTGTCTTCTGAACTAAGTGAAAAAGATTTGGTTGATCATTATACTAGTAACCCACCACTAGAAGGTGTAGAGATTTACTTTAAATGGGATGAAAAAGATACAACAACCGCTGTTATTTATTCGTTATTTCTCTGCTGTATTAAAAATAATGCTAGACCGATTAAGATGAGTGCAATCCCCATACCTTGTTGCAAAGAAATGACCTCACCTAAAATGAAATAAGCGAGTATACAAGTTCCAATTGTCTCTCCTAATATACTCATTGAAATAATGGAAGTACTTAGCCATTTCAGCAACCAATTGAAAATTGTTTGCCCTAAAATTGTTGCAACAAAAGCTAATCCAATAAAGGACCACCATGTTTGTACGGAATAATTGAAGAAGGGTGTTTGCTGAGTGAAGACAAAAACACCTAAAAGTACCGTACTGCTCCCATAACTAATAACTGAATATGGGATAAGAGATAGACTTTTACGAACATGCTGGCCAATGAAGAAGTAAGCTGTTATGATGCCTGCCGCAATAAAAGCGAGTATATCCCCAAATAATGCCTGACCACTAATCTGAAAATCTTGCCATCCAATGACAATGCTTCCGGAAATCGCTACTAGACAGCCTATTATCGCTCCTTTACTGAATCGCTCTTTAAATAGAAAATAGCCACCAACCACTGAAAAAAGTGGTTGTAATGTAACGATAACCGTGGAGCTTGCTACAGACGTATAATTTAATGATTCAAACCACAATACATAATGCGCTGCTAGAAATATGCCTGACAATAACCCGAGTCCCCATTGTTTTTTTGACAGCAAACGTAATTCTTTTCGATTATTTTGATTAACTAATAAAAATGGTAAAAGCATTACTGTCGCAAAAAGTAACCGATAGAATGCCGTAATTGCTGCAGGTGCATCTGCTACTTTTACAAAGATGGCTGAAGTAGATAAAGCAAATACACCAAAAAATAAAATGATGTAACCAACAAGTGGTGATTTCAACTTTGTTTCCCCCTAGGTGTTCGTTTACAAAAATAAAAAAATTTTATTATAATGTACAAACGTAAGTATAAAATACTTATGTAATCGATAAAAGCATTAATTTAAGATGTTCATTATGTCAGCACAAATGGAGTTAAATACACATTATTGTAGAAAGGATTTTTACTATTAACAATCATCGTCTCGGGCACACTGTATTAAATTATCAGTAGATCCAATGCTTATAATGTGAGGTCGTGTTTTTCAACAGCTAATGATAAGACAGAGAGCATGATGACTAATGATGAAGTCAACAAAGCAAAGCTTATCAAAAGCAGGCCGTACGTTTTGTTGTTTAGCAAGTAATTCACCTTTTTTAACGGATTTAGAAGATGATGAAGTTTTTATTATGGGTTTGAAACGGTTACTAAGATTGAAATCATAAATGATAGTAAAGAAAGTAAAGCGATTCGATTATGTATAGACCAAGATAAAGATCGTTTTCTAATGATTATGGAAATAAGATTTAAACCTAAATTTAAAGTCAGAATAAATGAAGTGTTTGACGGGTAGAAACAGTTGTGAAAATAAAAGGCCTGGTTTAGAAAAAATGAAGTAAAAATGATTTCATTAATGTAGAAAATCACACATTTATTACAAACAAATGATATAATTGTAATAAATGGAAAATGGTGAAGTGATATGCTTAGTTTATTTATTGGAGGATTTCTATTGCTAGCAGGTGGCTATTTCGTGTTAAAATTTTTTGGTGCTTCTCCTTCAACCAAAAACAGAGACGATCATAATGTTTCAAATCCAATGGATGAGAGTGTAGTTCCCCTAACTCAACAAATAATTTTCAATAAATTTCTGCATCATCATAATGTATAGGATGTAAAAAAAGT
>NZ_BCVD01000023.1 GCF_001591565.1 Priestia flexa NBRC 15715
ATAAAAAACATATAATCATTTCGCTGATACAATAATGATTTCTCTAGGGTTTCCTGTTCCTCTTTTATATTCTTCTTTGGTATCAATAACGATTTGCGTGAAAATGCTATTCATTAACTGCTTTCGTTCATGATCAGTAGAGTATTCCCATACAGTATCGATGTTAGAGATAATATATTTTGTTTCTTCATTGGCAGTTTTGCTACTTTGATTTATACTTTTCAATTCTTTATTGATTTCTTTTTCTCGTTCTCTAAGTTGGTTAGATTTTTTTATCAACTCGTCAATGTCGATAATATCATTTTCGTACATCTTCTTTTGTTTATCTAAAAGTTTTTCAAGGTTTTTCAATTCATTAGTCAATTCATTGATTTTTTCATCTGAGTAATTAGATGAATCAGTGGAATTATATATATTTCCAACAAGTTTATCAAACATGCTAAAAATTGTTTTTGTTAAATTATCTTCTAAAATAATATGACTAGTACAATTCTTGCCAGCTTTTTTTCCAGAGCATCTGTATGTTTTTTTACCAGCTGATTTGTGACCCGAAAGAGAATGACCGCATCGTGCGCATTTTAGTAGGGTTGAGAAATAATAATTACTAGTGTGCTTTTTTCCTCCACCATTTCTTCTTTTGTCCAGTAGATCTTGTAAAGCCCAAAATTCTTCTTTAGAAATAATCGGTTCATGACTGCCTTCATATAGAGTTTGCTCTCTGGGTGGTTTTTTATAGTCTTTGGAGTTTTGATTAAAGGTTAAGTATCCGGCGTAAACGGGATTGTTGGCAATATCTCTTACTGAGTCTACATGCCATTCTCCACCTTTACGAGTTGAAAAGCCTTTGTTTGTTAAATGTTTAGCCAACGTATAAAAGCCAAAGGTTGTTGTTTGTTTGAAAATTTCTTGTACAACTGCTTTTTCTTTATCGTTAACGACTAATTTCTTTTCAACGATTTTATATCCGTAAGGAGCCATGCCGCCTTTCCACATACCAAGCTTTGTTTTTTTCTCCATACCTAAACGTACACGTTCACCTAAATTTTCACGTTCCCATTGAGCGATAGCTGCTACTAGTGTTATAAATAAACGTCCCATAGCATTTGTTGTGTCATATACTTCAGTAGCACTTTTGAACATACAATTATTATCATCGAGTATCTTTAAGATTTTATATAAGTCCATAACAGAGCGTGTCAGCCGATCTAAGCGATAAACTAATAAAACATCAATATTTCCTTGCTTCAATGTGTCCATCATTTTTTCAAAAGCAGGTCGTTGCAAATCTTTAGCCGAATAACCTTCATCAATGTACTTATCTACTAACTCCCAACCTTGAGATATGCAATATGCTTCTAGCTTTTCAATTTGAGCAGCAATTGAAAAACCGTGTTTGGCTTGTTCATCAGTTGATACCCTTACATAGACAATACATTTCATGGAGCATCCTCCTAGAATTTAATATCAAGGGGTGGCATGTACCAAACTAATTTCCCTTTAATATGAATAGGCGTATGTTCTTGCGTTTTGGCATCATAGTATTGGGTTTTGTGTTTTGGATTGAAACTTTCCGGCTCAAGAGTAATACCGTTTTGGAACTTAAAAAATCTTTTTAGTGTTGCATCATAGCCATTTACTGCCACAGCTGCCACATCACCATTACGGACTTCTTGAGTAGGATCAATTAAAGCTAAGACATTAGGAGGAATGAGTTTATTCATACTATCACCATTAACTGTTACTAAAAAAGCATTAGGATATCTTTCTGCTACTTCTACTGGGACATTAACCCACTCTTGAATTGGGGCCATATCTAAAGGTAGACCAGCAGCAATTGACCCTAATAAAGGCATCTTTACAGAATTACCTTCAATCACTTTCGGTGTATGAGGGTGTTTAGATAAAATCTCTATTTTGTCTTCAATAATATCACTTTTTAAAATTCCAAAATGGTCTGCAATCTTTTGAATTGCCCCCATCCTAGGATCTTTTATGTTATTTTCCCAAGTCGATACAGCTTTATCAGATACACCAGCTATTTCAGCTAATTCTTTTTGTGATAGGTTATGTAGCTCTCTCAATTTTTTAATATTTTTCCCTATACTCATTTTTACTACCTCCGGCCTAGTTTATATACAATATATTATACCAAAAGTAGAAGGTGTTCAATCAAAAGTAGAAAAAATTCTACTTTTTAAAGGAGGGAAAGAAGATTATGTAGAAAATATTACACTTTATATAGTTGACATTCTACTTTTGGTAGATTAATATGTGTTCGTGAGGAAAAAAAGTGAGGTGATAAAGTTGAAGTTCACTTTGAAACAAGCAAGGTTACTAAAAGGGCTCACTCAAAAAGAGGTTGCTAAAAAGCTAGGTGTCCACGTGCAAACCTACAGTAATATGGAAAGGAACCCTGATGATGTAACAGTAGGTGAAGCAAAACTGATTAGTGAAATATTAGGGTTTAGTTATGATTTTATTTTTTTTAATGACAATTCTACTTTAAGTAGAATTGTTAACGATGATTTTAATTTATAAAGTAATTATTGTTAAAACTTAATGTTTATGATTTGTCCCGTCATTTCTTCTACATATGATTTATCGAGGTGATCACTTATGGATCTTAGTGCATTTCAAATGACGGAAGAAAAAATTAGAAAGATAAGACCAATTGTTGAAAAAGCTCTTTCAAGAAAATATGGGAAAGAAATTAAGATCTTTGAAATGACTGTTGGAGGAATAACAGTGAAAATTCACAAGGAGTAACAACATGAAAGCACAAGTATCAAAACGTATAGAAAAATTGTAGCTGATATGAAGCGTAAAGGGTTCAATGTGGATGTTGTATCTCGTTATATCAAAAGTGATAAGAAGTTAACCGAAGGGAGGTGATGAAGTTGACAATTAGCAAAGAAATTCTGTCCTACGTGGCTGATGGTGACACTCACATTAAATTGGATAGCATTGAGTACAGTACGGATCTAAGAGAGATTATCACAGTTGGTTATATGCTTGAGCACCCACATGATTGAAGGGAGGTGAAGCGATGCAACAGGTAGAGAATCCAATAGTCACTGATGTTGAAAAAGATCCACAGATATATGGAATTGATGCAGCTGGTAATGAAGTATTTGTAGGAGAAGAGATTTTTCAGGCGGATGAGGAATTTATTCTGGCTGAAGTTGTAACGAAGGAAGTTGAAGAGTTTTTTAAGGCTCTAGGTATAGAAAAGGTTGTAGCAAAATAAAAATGCCTTACTCAATAAAGTAAGGCACAAAGCAGGCAATGCTGCTCCGAAACTTAGACAATTTCAGAGTACAGCAATTGTTCTTAAAAAGCAAATGGAGGTAGCACATGAATATTTCTTTTCTAGAAATGCGCATTGAAAACTTTAAGAACCACCATGTACTCACAGTTAACTTTAATGATATGACCAAAATTGAAGGCAAAAACGGTGCAGGTAAGTCCAGTATAGGGGATGCAGTGACGTATGTTTTATATGGAACGGATGCATTAGGGACTAAGCTAGATCCGCGACCAGTTGGTTGTGACGATAAGGTTGAAACGAAAGTAGAATTGCTCTTGAAAGTAGATGAGCAACAAATTCTCCTTGGCCGTATTCAAAAGAAAACAGCAAAGTATTATGTGAATGAAGTGCCCGAAAAAGCAACACGGTTTAATGAAATTGTTGAAGGGTTATTTGATAAAACATTATTTCTATCGTTATTTAATCCAACCTATTTTTTTACACAACACTGGCAAGATCAACGGAAACAACTACTCAGCTACGTAAGTGAGCCTTTAAATAAAGAAGTACTTGCAGAGTTACCCAGTGTATCTCAAAGTCAACTGGAGCCTCAATTAAAGAAACATTCTTTAGATGACCTTGAAAAGTTACATCGAGATCGCTTTAAAAATCAAGATAAGGCATTAGAGCGAGCGAGTGAACGTGTGGTTATGCTTAAAGAGCAAGTGAGTAATAACGATTACAATATAAATGAGCATGAATTGAAAGAAAAAATCGACGTTTTGAGTAAAGAGTTATTGGAATACGAAAATCGTAATATAAATGTTCACCAACAAAGCAGAGAGAGAAGTCGTTTAGAGCTTCGAAGCGAATCATTAAAAGGTGAAATTCAACGTCAAAAAGACATTTTAACAGCAATAAAAACAGAAACACTGGACGAGCATTGTGCTACGTGTGGACAAGCATTGGATGAAAAATCAATAGCTAAGGTGAAGCAGCAACGCCAGGCGCGTTATAACACTGAAGCTGACAAAGGCATTAAGTTGGTGCAGGAGCTTAAAGATGTAAATGAAAAGCTAAATGAACTGCCAGAGCCAGTTGAAGAAAATCCTGCAGAAGCTTCACGCCTTGTGAAGATATATAGTGAGCTGAATAATTTACGTGATCAACTAGGTGATATAAATCGAACAAAAGAGCTGCTTGAGAGTATTGCGACTGCTGAAGAAAATCAGCATAGCATCCGTAAAGAGCGTAACGAATCGCTTGTGCTTATTGATGCAATTAAATCGTTCCGTACAAAACGATCTGAACTAATGGTTCACAAGATAGATAGTTTATTTACAACCATTTCTGTTCAACTGTATGAGCAATTAAAAAACGGAGAAGAGCGTGCAACTTTTGAAATTGAAAGGGATGGAAAGCCATATAGCAAGCTTTCTACGGCTGAAAAGATAAAAGCTGGATTAGAGCTAATTGAGGTTCTGTCTAAGCAGTCAGAGGTTGTGACACCGACATTTGTCGATAACGCTGAAAGTATTTTGAATTTCACCAAACCATCTGGACAAATCATTGTTGCTAGAGTGGTAGATAAAGAGCTTGAGATTATAGGTGTTTCACTAAAGGAGGAAGCAATTAATGAGTAAAAATCAAGTAACAAACGTTAATACACAAGCAGTAGTAGGGAATTTCACTCAATCGGAGCTAGATACAATTAAGCAAACCATTGCAAAAGGAACTACAAATGAGCAATTCTCATTATTTGTTCAGACGTGCGTTAACTCTGGATTAAACCCTTTCTTGAACCATGTACACTGCATCGTTTATGACGGAAAAGCCGGACCAACAATGAGCATTCAAATTGCGGTTGAGGGTATCTTATTTCTTGCTCGCAAAACGGAAGGTTATAAAGGGATCGATGCCCAAATCGTTCATGAAAACGATGAGTTTAAATTTAACGCTGCTAAAAAAGAAGTTGTACATGAAATTGGATTTCCACGAGGGAAAATCATTGGGGGATATGCAATCGCAAAGCGAGAAGGATTCGACGATGTGGTTGTAGTGATGGAATCAACAGAAGTAGAACATATGAAAAAAGGTCGAAATTCAACGATGTGGAATCAGTGGTTCTCAGATATGTTCAAAAAACACATTATGAAGCGTGCAGCTAAAATTCAATATGGTATTGAAATTGCAGAAGACGAGCCGGTGACAAGTGCTGCAACAGAATCAGTAAGCTCTTATCAATCTGGTCGAGTTGATATTACTCCATCAACTGCTCAAATTACAGTTGGCGAAACAGAAGTAATTGATCCAGATGAAGAATTAAAAACAAAATGGACTGAAGTGTACGGCAAAACAGAGAAGTTAGGTTGGAATCGTAATCAAACAAGCGATTATATCAAAACGAAAATGAAAAAGAATCCAAAAGAATTAACGCTTCAAGAGGTTGTTGGATTGCTGAAATTATTGGATTTTGAATTGAAACAACAGCCTGCTCAAAAAGAAAATTTTGATGATTTAACACATGAATTTGAGGAATTTAAGCAAGAAACGCTTCTGTAAGTAAATGGAGCACACAATTACAATTCCTCACTGTTATAAATGGATGGCTAAAGGTAATAAAAAGCTGTATCTCCAATATGTTAAAGGCTATGTTGCTAGAAGTCATCCAGAGTTACAGCCCGTTCGAATTGAAGGTCATAAAGTAATTTGTAAAGTGAAATGAGGTGAGACGATGCCTGAACCTTTTTATTTTCCTATCCACTCAGGTCTATTATCACCAGAGCATAGAGAACAAATCGGTGCTGCAATATGGGAGTTTATCTGGTTTATCTCAAAGACAACCAAAGAGTTTCAGGAAGGTGATGAAAGGCTGGGTATCGTTCTTGGAGGGAAGCCGATAAAGCATGCGGAAATTGCAATAGATTTAGGTGTGAGTGAAAGCACTGTGAAGAATCATGTGAATCGATTGAAGAAATACAAATACATTGAAACGAAACGTGCACCTTACGGAGAAATTTATTATGTGAAAAACTCGAAAAAATTCAAGCCAAAGAGACAGGCAAGAAATGGTCTATCTCTTAATGAGAGAAAGGTAAAAAACGACCTATCTGAAACAAGAGATAGACAAAATTTTACCGAGAGACAGACAAAAAATGGTCTATGTAATAAAGATATAAAAGATATAAAAAAAGAAGAAGAGGAAGTGCTCATGATAAACAGTAGTGATTTTCAAAAAATCGCAGATAAATTTATTCAACGAAGAGCAAAAGGACTCGTCTTATCGAAGATGGATGAAGCAGCTATTTATAGATTGTTAGAAGATCATATTCCTGTAGACAAGGTTTTATTCTTAATCGATAAAATTTTTGACGAATATAAGCCGAAACATCGATTAGATTATATCGCCAAGTTCGAATATGTCGAAAAAGGTGTACTGGATCGCTATCACAAAGAAAAAAAGAAAGCGAGCAATTTAGATGCGTTGGATGAGATTGCTAAGAAATACGAAATGGAGTGAGCTGAATGACCAGTAAGGAAACTATAAGCATCTTACGTTATATCGCAGAAGCTTATCCTCATTTTGATATTACAGAACAGCGTGTTGCGGTATGGATCGAACAGCTTAAAGCAGTAAATTACGAGAAAGCATTTGCCAAGCTTAAGAAACATGTGTCGCAGTGCAAGTTTCCTCCTACAATTTCTGAGATTTATGTACAGGAAGAAAAATCACGTGTAAACCGTGCACACCTTGAAAAAATGCGTAAATTGAGAGGTGAGGACTTCTATGAGCGTTACTATGCAGACTTTGGAAACGAGGTACAGTATTGAAGCTGAATGCACGCTCCTAGGGAGTATTTTGCTACAACCAAGTATTCTGCAAGAAATTAACGTGAAGCCGGAGCATTTTTATGATCCAAGGAATAGCCAAATCTATTCCTGGATGCTTCAGCTGGCGGAAATGAAGAAGCCTATTGACTTTGTAGCACTAGTAAACATGGCTGGTAATGAAAAAGTGGAGAATGTCGGTGGAGTTACATACTTGATGCAACTAACAAACGCGGTGCCGACAACAGCCAATTTCGACTATTATGCAGAAGTCATTTTAAATCTGTGGAAGCAACGAGCTGTTCAAAATGTCTTGCAACCATTTGAATCAGGATCTACACAAGATGTTGATATTCAAAGCATTATTCAGCAGCTAAACAAGATTGATACCACAGGAACGAAAGAGCGCTTTGATTTATCTTCAAAGTTATCAGACTTGTACGAGTTACCCGATACCCCAGTTCCAGCAGGATTAAGTGGTATCCCTTCGGGTTTTAAAGATTTAGATGAAATGACAGACGGGTGGCAAGATGAGGATTCTATCATTATCGGCGCTCGCCCTAGTATGGGTAAGACAGCTTTCATGTTAAATATTGCAGGAAACGCTGGTTTGAAAGGAACTATACCATGTGTTTTTTCACTGGAAATGAGCGCAGATAGCTTAATTAAACGTATGTTATCAGCCATTGGTGGAATTGACGGTAACAAAATTCGGAATCCATTCAACTATTTTGATGATAAAGACCGCGTTAACTGGGTGAAAGCAATCGGCATCTTGGAGCGCATGCAGATGCAAATCTTTGATAAGCCTGGGCAAACGGTCAATGAAATGCGCGCGCAGGTCAGGCAAGTGCAAAAAGATTATCCAGGTAAAAGCCTGTTAGTTATGATTGACTATTTAACGCTCATACGACCACAACATGATCATAACGGAAATGCTCATTTGCAAGTATCAGAGATTTCAGCAGCGCTTAAAGCTATGGCAAAGGAATTTAAAGTGCCGGTCATTACATTGGCTCAGCTGTCTCGTGGGGTAGAGAGCCGAGCAAATAAGCGTCCAATGATGTCCGACTTACGAGAATCAGGCAGCATTGAACAAGATGCAGATGTAATTGGCTTTCTTTACCGCGATGAGTACTACGACAAGGATAGTGATAAACGAAACATCTTGGAAATTGATATTGCTAAGCAGCGTAATGGTCCAACTGGTGTAGTAGAGCTATTGTACTTGAAAGAGCAAAACAAAATATTAGATTTATCACGAAAAAATACAGGGAAATGAAGGTGATGTCATGGCAGTTTTAAATCTAGCTGTTCAAAAGAGACGAGACTTTTTGATTAATGAGCTCGTGAAGTTTGGCTACTTTAAAACGACTGAAGGGAAGCAGTTGTATGAGTTAACTCTTTCAGAGTTAGAGCACATTCACATTACGGTTAAATGTAAGTTTGGTAAACAGATGCAGGAGGACGAGTGAATGGCGATTGATTCAAAAGAAATTGATAGAGTCGTAGATGACTTTGAAACAAAAGCTTCTGAGATTCATGAAATTATAGACAAGCTTCCTGCAGAACAGCAGGCATTTTATAAAGGTAAGGTTCAAGGCTTGGAATACGCAGCAAAAGTCGTTAGGACGGTGATGGTGTAATGAGGTTTGTGGGGATTGATCCATCAACTAAAACAGGTTTTGTTGCGTTAGACGAATATGGTCAGGTTTTAAAAGCGAAGGAGCTAACAGGTGTAGGTTCTCAAGATCCCAAAAGAATGGTCACACTGCTTCACGAAATTAATCTACACTTACAGTCCGGTGACAACATTTGCGTTGAAGGTTTTCCATTTGATACACAAAAAGCGATGTTTGCTGGGGGGCTACATCACGGGATACGAAACGAGTTGTACAAGCGAAAGTTAAAGTATCACGAAATAGCGCCAAATGCTTTAAAGAAGTTTGTGAACGTTACCGGATGGATAGGAGAAGAAGGAAGTAAAAAACGGCTCACTGGTAAGGAAAAGAAAAAAGCAGTCATGACAGCCGTTGAGCAACATTTCAGCTTTAAGCATGCAAGTGATAACGTAGTTGATGCCTATATTCTAGCGAGGATTGCGTGGCACCTACATCATCAAGAATTGTCATTAACTCGTTATCAACGAGAAGTACTAGCTAAGGTGACATCATGAACAGAAGGCAGCTTAAAAAGATTGTCTACTCACTGACAGAGCCGCAGTTAAATAAGTTGATACGTGATCACGAAAGTCGTGGATGGGTGCAAGCGAGTGATATTAAAGAGCACGGTTATGGGGTTGGCGTTCTAATGACATTTGGAGAAAAGGGAGAGATGAAGGATGCAAGTAACTGTTAAAGCAAATTTCAACAAGCAGACTAAGGATAGCAAGAAAGAGCTCGTCCAGTTTTATGTGAAAGGGGAAGACGAGAAGAAACAGGAGCTTAACCAGCTTACTCGTGAGGTAGTTGAACTAGAAATTGAAGGTGTAGATCAAAAGCTTACTTGTGAGTTTAGCAAAACAACGAAAGATAATAAGAAAACAACGCTTGAGTTCATTGTCAAAGGTGATACGTCAGCCGAGCAGTCGTTTAATTTCTACAAACGAGCAGGATCAGACGTTACGTTGAAGATTGTTGAATCGCAGATGAGTATTGATGAGTTTTATGAAGAGCATGAAGGTGTGGAGTATCAAGTGGATCAGGGTGGCAATGTGAATGTCAGTCCTGGTCAGATGTCATTGGATGATGTTGAAAGTGAAGGTGAAAAAGAGCAAGAGCTACTTGAGAAAACACCGTGATTGAGTTAAAGCAGCACTTAGTAGAAAAAAGGGAGCTCATGAAACAAATTGAGCTCCTGCAATCTGAAAACCATCAATTAAAGAAGCAGTATGTTGAAACGGCTAGAAAACTTAAAAGGTTTAAAAGTAAGTGCAAAGAGCTTGAGCATAAGTTAGGGAATTGACGGAAAATGCGAAATAGGGGGAATGGAAAAATGAAATCTTTTCAAGTTATTTATTGTGAAGAATGTGATATGGAATACAAGATTATATGGGATGATAAAAACTTTCAAGAGCCCACAAAATGTGCAAGTTGCGGTGTGGATGAACCAGAAATAGTAGCATCAGGTTTCTTGGTTTAATGAACAATTCGAGAACATAGCGCAGGAGGAATGATTGCCCATAGCCGAATAGGCTCACCAAACAGCTCTATTCCTACAGTACACCTTGTATGTGTAACATACAAAGCCTTAACGTTTTATTGGACCTGTGTTCAAAATAAAAAGGCGCTCTGTCAGGAGCGTCTCAAAAACTAACTATTTTATTATACCGTAATTAGAATAAAAAAAGATCAGGATTTCTCCTGATTAAGCCTAATAAAATTATACCATATTGGGGGGATTCTGATGAAACTTCAAGAAATTAAAATAAATGTTGATGCTATGAAATTGGAAGTTGATATAATCGAGCAAAAAGGAAGCTTCGTTATTGTTGTATGTAGTGGTAAAGCCAAGTTAACAACATTACCACATCATGGTGAGACAAAAATTATTACTCATCAAGGCAAGGTGAAACGGGTTAAGTTTGATGAGGGAGAAGACTTTTAAACTTTAAAAATTTCTAAATTTTATCACTTTTTCTTTAAAAATATTTTAAATAGTATATAATTATAAAAAAGTGATAAACTATAGAAAAGAGGGATTAAATGAAACAGTATAGTTTCAGTTCAGCGGTCAACCAAAAGATTGTCGATGGTATTTTACATGGGTATAAAAATTATATTCATGAGAGAAATGATAAACGCGTAACCATGAAGATTAGTGATGCTTATGCATGGGTAAAGGGAAATCACATTGATGATCAAACGGCCAGAGAGTGTGAAGAAATTGGTGTTATTTATCGAAAAGCTAAAGCGGGCTATACATGGGGATATTTACAATTTTCTTCTTCTGAAGATAAAAGCATGTTCATAATTAAAAATGCTAAGTATTTTAATGCTGCTAACTTCCCAGGTGGGAAGGGGATAAATGGAAAGAAAAAACGCAGTAATAATGAGGATAACTATTTAAAGAGGCTCTCTAAAATCAATAGAACAGTTGATTTTCCAGAAGAGTTGTCACTATTTCCATCTAAGACGGAAGATACTGAATTTATGTCTATTTTTGATGATAACGTCATGAGAGCTTTGGAAATCACAGAGGTAGATAAGTTACAAGAAGATTATAATAAATTCTATATTGTTACTTACGAAATTGACGAAGCATATATGATTTCAAAAATACAGGTTTTCATGCCTAATCCAAATGATAATAAGGCATATCTAGTGGAAGATTTAACTGGTTTTATTAATAATAGTTCAGTTGATTTTGAGGACATAGATATAACGGTTTTAGAAAACGACGATATGGATTATGATTACGAATCACCAGCTGCAATTGATTTTGATATTGTGCATGAAGATGAGTTAGAGCAAGATAAATCAAAGGGTGATCAAAGTTAGAAATTAATTTAGGAGGTAGATACCCATGTTTGTTGGTACAAATTTGACCAACATTCGAATTCTCCATGGCTATACACGCAAACAACTTGCTGACATGCTTCAAGTTACTGAACAATCTGTTTGGCAATATGAAAATGGTTATATGTCTCCAAAAATGGAAATTGTTAATGAGTTAAAAAAAATCTTCAGAGTGAAAAGTAAATATTTTTATTCTGAAGATTTCCTTGATAGAAATGGAAAATCGAATATACAACAAAGCCACATTGCTTATAGAGCTGAGATTGTCAATAGTGCTCAAAAGACTCAAAGTGAGGCAAAGAACATTGAGTTTATTAGCTCCTTTTTGAAGATTATTGAAAAAAAGCTTCATTATCCTCAGAATGAAATAATAAAATTAAGAGAAATGGTTATTCAATACATTACTACATCAAGTGATGAACGAATCAAAAAGATTCAACGAGCAGCTAAAATGGCAAGAGAATTTTTGGAAATAGATAATAAAAGTAATTTGAATTTATTATTTATGCTTGAAAAGAAAGGCGCTTTTATTTTCGAAAAAGCTATAGGAGAAAAAATCGATGCTTATAGCCTATGGTCAGAAGATGAAAGACCTTTTATTATATTAGGTAATTTAAAGAAATCTGCAGTAAGACGGAACTTCGATTTAGCCCATGAGTTAGGGCATTTATTGTTGCACTATAAAGTGGAATTTTCTTCTCTTGATAATAAATCACATAGGCAGCATGAACAAGAAGCAAATTTATTTGCAGGAGCTTTCTTATTACCAGAAGAAGAATTTATCCAAGATTTTAATAACCTTCCAAGAAAATCAAATCCAGAATCTTACATTGATTTGAAGAAGAAGTGGATGGTTTCTATTCAAGCACTTGCATATCGTGCCCAATCTTTAGAGTTGTTGGATTATCAACAGTATAGATACTTTAATATAAAGTTGAATCAATTGGGATACAAAACTAGGGAGCCACTTGATGAAAAAATAAAGATTATGAGACCAGGAAAAGTAAGAAGCATTTTACAGCTCCTTTTTGATAAAGATTATTTATCATTACGTACGCTCCTCGATACTCTAATGGTAGATATTGAATTTCTATCTAAATTATTAGGAATAGAAGTGGAATTCTTTGAAAAATACCAGAGTCAGTTATCTAAAGAATTTACAGTCTCAGACTTAACTATAAAAGCAAAATAAAAGTTCTACCAGCTAACTGGAGGACACCAATCGCTACACAGTATAACTGTGTAGCGATTGGTGTCCTTTTTATTTTATAAAAGGGGAAATGACTATGGCGCAAACTACATTACTTAGAGATGTGGATGGAAAGGGAACAAAGATAAACGTTGAGAAAGCATTTGCGGATTATCGTATGTACATGATGACAGTGCCAGATGACATTATGCCAAAGGTAACACCTAGCTATTCATTAGTGCCTCCAAGCGATACGAATGCATTTTATTCTTCAACAGAAGATACGGCTATTAAACGTGTAGACTATGAAATAAAACGTGATACCTTCATGCAGCGCGTGCAACGCGCGGTCAACCGTTTGAATAAAAGAGAACGAGAATTAATTATAAAAACGTATATGACTTATGAGGAAGTGTACGTTTTTGATGTATACAATGAAATGGGGATTAGTGAAGCAACCTATTATCGAATTCGTGAGCAAGCTTTCTACAAACTTGCATTTGCATTACAAATTCAAGTCTATAAGGAAAACGAGACGCCTGCATAAGGGGTCTTTTTTATTTATGAGAGAAATATGAAAGGATTTTGAAAGAAGAACGAAAGGTTATTAGGTTCTAGGGGTGCTATTATGGTATTAACGAAAAATATTTAAACAATAGTTTTTAGAGGCTTTGTTTTCCGTAAAGTGACACCAATGACAAGTTCTGTATCCCAATGACTTGATAAAGGTTCAAATTACCATCTTTTATACGATATAATTTGTACAGGGGGTGATAATATGAGTACAGCAGGACGTTGGAGTCATTTAGACCCAGGTGGCGCTTCACCTGTATTATGTACAGACCCTGGAGGTGCTGGTCCGACATTAGATCCAGGTGGAGTAGCGCCATCAATGGACCCAGGTGTTATTTAAATTGAATAGTTAATAAGGAGAACGCTGAGTAAATCAGTGTTCTTTTTATGTTGAAATAAAAAACATTTTTGTATAAATTTCCATTAATTGAGTTGACGAACGTCATCTATTTTGGTATAATTAAAGTATCGAAAGGAGGTGAACAAAGTGGACATGGAAACAGTTGAAAGACTTCTTCGAATGTTAACTTGGCTAACTGGAAGTGTCGTTGGAATTATGACGATAGAGAAGGAACTAGCTGAAAGAAGAAAGAAGTCGAAGAAAAAGAAAAAGCGACGCTCTCCTAGCAAAAAGAAACGTCGCAAATAACCAAGGGAGGTAAGGGGGTAACCCCTTCCTCTTACTAAATATTATATCATGTCCATGAAAAAATATGAAATTCTTCTCTTTTACGTTTTTAATGTCAATCTTGTTCGCTACGCATTTTGCAACGATGGATTATAATAAGCTGCATTGGTTAGACATTACAGCTTCAATTTTAGCTGTCGTGTGGTTAGTGCTGACAATTATTATAATCGTTTTAAAAAGGAGGAACGCTTGAGTTATGAGTGATTCATTTCACATCACGAATAGAGAACAGCTAATAGAATTTCTAGCATCTGAGGTAGTAACAACTTCCGATGCTATAGAGATGCTAGGAGTTAGTCGTCAGTATGTAAATAAGCTAGTTAACACTGGTAAGATAAACCCTATACGCGAAAGCCCAAAAGAAAAGTTATTTCTTAAATCTGATATATTAGCAAGGAAAGAAAAAATGGAAAAAAATAAATGAAGTAAAAAGCATCCTGTATATTGGGGTGCTTTTTTATTTCTATGAAAGGAGTGGTTGGTCATTAAATATACATTTATGAGTTTTCGTCGATTTATTGGATTTTGGTTATTGCTTTACTTTATAGGTATGTCACTCGAAGAAGAGCAATTCTTAAGAGGATTATTAATTACTAATACTTATTTCCTGCTAGAGATAGTGGTTTTTATTACGAAAAAAGAAACTGCTGATAAAGAGCAATTATAAAGCAGTCAGGAGAATGTCAATGTTAACAACGTTTAAAGTCATACTCATTATTGTTCTACTTGTAACAGCATTAGGAACCATTGGGGCAAGTAGTAATAACGAACGTACACATTACTGCAGCTTAGCCATTGCATGCATAGCAGCATTAACCTTTCTCTTTAAAACCATGTAAGAGGTGATAGTAAATGAATGGATTAAATATAGAAGAGTTCCAACAAGCTATCCAAAAAATTTGTAACGGGGTAGCTTTATTTATTGAACGTATAAAGAGTTTTTCATCTAGATTAAGAGTAGCTGCAAGAAAGTATATAAAAGTTCAAGCAGATATTAAAAGAACAAAGCATATTCGTCAATCATGGGTAATGAAACAAGATACTTGTAGAGGTAGCCAAGTGTTATGTAATAAGCCAAGAGCGCATATAAGAAAGCTTTTGTACTAGGAGGACAAGTGATGAATAAGAAATCAATTGGTGAAGATGCTAAGTTACTTGTTATTGAGTTAGATTCCATTAACGATGTACCAAAGGTTTACTACAAAGGTGAAGAGATTAAGATGAAACAAAGAGTAGACTTCACGTGGATTACTAAAAATGAGTGCGAACAGCTATTTGAATCTCCATACATTAATATCGAACAGGTGGTGACAGGTGAAGGTTGTCATCTTAAACGTATTGGATATAACGAAAGAGTAATAGAACAACCTAGACTCTTGTTATCTTTTGATGAACATAAGGACAAGGGGACTGTATTAGATAAGTGGATTAATAAGTTATTCAACAGGAAGAACGGTAATGGTTGAGTACAAGACAATCCAACAGAAGCGTAAGTTCTATGACAGTGGTGATTGGAAGAGAATACGTGAAAAGATAAAGAAGCGAGACAACTATGAATGTCAAGAGTGTAAACGTAAGGGGAGACTCACCTTTGATACGAATGAATACAGTGAAAGTGCAAAGCGTAAGAAGATAAAGCTGGTTGTCCATCATATTAAAGAGCTTGAATATTATCCGGAGCTTGCATTGGATGAGGAAAACCTTGAAACAGTGTGTGTGGATTGCCACAACAAAGAACATGGTCGAGACTTTAAAAATAAAAAGCCGAACAAATGGCAACATGATGAGATGTGGTAACCCCCCGGTCAAAAGTTTTGGCCTTTTTTTCGTTCCTGGGCACCGGTGAGGGGGCTCGATTCCGCAGATTTCTTCGCGCACATAAGGATTTTTAGAATAGATATTGAAAGGAGGGAGGGCATGGGCAAGACGACTATTAGGAAATCGTTATTGGAGCAGCTTGAAAATAGAGGTTTTTCTGGAGAAGTCTATAGAGATTTAGTCAATGATTATATGAATCTCTGGGACAACAAAAACGCTTTGCAAAAGGATATTAAAGAAAGAGGCGTTGTTTTTAAAGACCGTTCTTCTGTAGGTGTTGAGATGTATAAAAACAATCCATCTGTTAAAGATCAATTAGCGGTGAACAAACAAATGCTGCAGATATTAAAGGACTTATCTTTAAATATTCCTGTAGAAGATGATGAAGATGAAGATGATCTAACATGATTAGAAATAAGTATGTGGACCAATACATTCAATCGTATCGAGATGGAAAGATTCTTTTAAATCAGGAGAGAATCGACTTAATTACCTATCTCGAAAAGTATGTTTTGACGCGAGACGATATTTACTTTGATGAAGAACAAATCGAAAACTATATAAAATTTAGTGAGAAATGGTACTTTAAATTAGATCCGTGGGAGAAATTTATTGCACCATTTATTTTTTTATATTTTAAAGAAGATGACGAATTGTTCTTTGAGGAATTTTTTATCACAATGGGCCGTGGTGGAGGGAAAAATGGTTTTATCTCTACACTCGCTCATTATTTTATTAGTCCATTGCATGGAATAAAAAATTATGATGTGTCAGTTGTTGCAAATAGCGAAGACCAGGCAGAAATGAGTTTTAAGGAAGTTTACAATGCAATTGATGAAAGTTCGTCTTTAAAGAAACAGTTTGCTTCAACGAAGCTGAAGATAACCGGAAATAAAACAAAAAGTGTTTTCCGTTTCCGTACATCGAATGCGGGCACCAAAGATGGTGGCCGTGAAGGTTGCGTTATTTATGATGAAATTCATGAGATGGTAGACCGAGAAATTGTCGATGTATTTTCTGGTGGTCTTGGTAAGGTTCGTAACCCGCGTGAATTTTTTATAGGAACAAATGGATTTGTTCGTGAAGGATTTTACGACAAGTTAATGCTTCGTTGTAAAGATGTGCTTAGCGGAGCTGATTTAGAAGATCGAATTTTTCCGTTTATTTGTAAGCTTGATGACAAAGAGGAAGTTAACAGTGAAGATATGTGGGAGAAAGCAAACCCTGCATTTGAAAAGCCTTTAACATCCAGAGCAAAGCGGTTAATGAACAAAGTCAGAAAACAATTCCGTAACAAAGATGGACGCGTTGCTTTTATGACAAAGCGGATGAACTTCCCAGAAAAAGATTTAACAAAGTCTGTTGCATCTTGGGAAGAGATTTTAGCTACTAACCGCCCATTTCCTGATCTATCACATCGTACATGTGTAGGTGGTCTTGATTTTGCCAGTATTAAAGACTTTGCAGCGGTTGGCTTGTTGTTTAAATTCGGTGAGGACTATATTTGGAAAACCCATTCCTTTGTTCGAAAGGGATTCTTAGATACGGTTAGCTTAAAGGTCCCAATAACTGAATGGGAAGAGGATGGGCTTTTAACGATTGTGGATGAGCCGGTTATTGATATACAACATATTGTAAACTGGTTCGTTGAGATGCGTGAACGATATGGTGTAACAACGATTGTAGCAGACACCTTCAGATTAGATTTAGTGAAATCAGCATTAGAGGCTGAGGGTTTTCATTTGCTGTATATACGAAACCCTAAAGCCATTCATTCCTTATTAGCTCCGCGTGTTGAAACATTATTTGCGAAGCGCCAGCTTATATTTGGTGACAACCCATTGATGCGCTGGTATACAAACAATGTATACGTACACATAAAAAAAGACGGAAACAAAGAGTATTTGAAGAAAGATGAGTTTAAACGTAAAACAGATGGATTCCAGGCATTCATTCATGCCTTATGGCAAGCAGATAATATCATTGTTGATGAAGCAGACTTTATATTAGGGGGAATTAAGTTTTAATAAAAACAAAAAAGAGGCTTGGTTTCCCAAAACCTCCCTATAGAAAAAAGCAAACAAACGTTCTTGTTAATTATATGCATAGGGGTGGAAAAAGTAAATGAATTTGCGTATCAACACGATTTACAACATGGATTGTTTGAAAGGAATGGAGTTACTACCAGACAAGTCTATCGACATGATTTTGTGTGATCTTCCGTACGGAACTACTAAGTGTAGTTGGGATGAGATTATTCCTTTCGGTAGACTTTGGGAACAATACGAGCGAATTATTAAAGATAATGGCGCTATTGTCTTAACTGCTAGCCAACCGTTTACAACGAAGCTCATCGCAAGTAATATTCGCTTGTTTCGCTATGAGTGGATATGGAAAAAAGGAAGACATTCTACAGGTTTTCCAAATGCAAACCGAATGCCTTTAAAAAACCATGAGAATATTTGTATATTTTATAAAAAGCTCCCTACTTACCATCCGCAAGGATTATTACCTTTAGTGAAAGCACGTAAGAAGTCGAGGAAAACAGTAAGCAGCATCTATGGTAAAAATGAGAAAAGCCTTTTAAATGACTACACACCTAAGTATACAAATTATCCAAAGAGTGTTTTAGATTTCCCTAGAGATAGCAAAACGTTTCACCCAACTCAAAAACCACTCACTCTTTTTGAGTATTTGATTAAAACATACACTAACCCTGGTGACGTGGTGTTGGATAATTGTATGGGGAGCTTTACAACAGCTGTAGCTTGTGACAACACCAAACGAAACTGGATCGGCTTTGAATTAGAAGAGGAATACTGCGAGAAAGGAATAGAGCGCATTAATAGCAACCGTGAACATCTAGGGCTTTCCCAAGTTGAAGTAATTAAAGTCTAAAGATTATGCAATGTAAAGGGGGTGAGGACAATTGGGTGGCTAGATGGGATTTTTAAACGAAATAGTGAACTTGGTTTTATGTTTGATGTGGAAATGTTTATTACAAAGGCAAACCGAGTTCACATGAAAAAGTTAGTTCTGGATACATGTATCGCATTTTTAGGCAGGACAATTAGTCAATCTGAATTTAGAGTGAAGAATGGTTCTTCCTATGTAAAAGACGAACTGTACTACCGGCTAAATGTCCGACCAAACAAGAACATGACAGCCAGTACGTTTTGGGAGACGTTTATTCATAAGCTTGTCTTTGATAATGAATGTTTAATTGTCCAATCGGATGACGGAGATCTTTTACTTGCAGATGACTTCCAACATATTGAGTATGCCGTATATGAGGATGTCTTTGTTAATGTCACCGTTAAAGAATATACGTTTCAGCGGAGCTTTAAACAGAACGAGGTCATTCATTTACGTTATCGAAACGAAAAGTTAACGCCTTTAATTGATAGCCTATTTACTGATTACGGAGATTTATTTGGGAGAATCTTAAATTCTCAAAAACGCAAAAATCAAATCCGCGGTACAGTAGATATGGATATGTTGGCTGCCAAGAGTCCACAGCATCAAGCAAAGCTACAAGAATTCATCGACAACATGTATAAAGCAGTTGGTGAAAAAGATGTAGCTATTATTCCTCAACAACCAGGATTTAAGTATGAGGAAAAGTCGAATGGAGGAAAAACCGGCCAAAGTGTTGATGAAATTAATAAAGTCACAAATGGTTTTTTCAATCAAGTAGCAATGGCGTTAGGGATTCCAACAAGCCTGGTGTATGGAGAGATGGCAGATGTGGAGAAGCAAACAAAAAATTATATGCTTTTTACCGTTAAACCTTTATTAAAAAAACTAGCGGATGAAGCAAATGTGAAGTTTTTTGAGAAAGACGAATATCTAGCTGGGCAAAAGATTGATATTAAATGCATTTCTTATCAAAGCATCTTCGACCTTGCTACAAGTATTGATAAGCTTATTTCTTCTAGTGCATTTACAGGAAATGAAATTCGTCAGGAGGTAGGTTATGACCCTTCCGATGATCCGAAGCTGGACAAGCATTATATTACGAAGAACTATGCTGAAATGAGTCACGATGAAGGAGGTGAGAAACAAAATGACAATGAACATTGATATTAAAGGGCCAATTATTTCTAACGATGAAGCTTGGATTTATGAGTGGTTTGAAATGGACGCTACAAGCCCGCGTATGATTATCGAGCAGTTGGAAAATGCAAATGGAGAAGATATTATTGTATCTATTAACAGCCCAGGCGGTTATGTAGATGACGGTTCAGAAATCTATACAGCTCTTAAAAACTATCCAGGATATGTAGAGACACATATTGTTGGTTTAGCTGCAAGCGCAGCTTCTTTCATTGGAACTGCAGGAGATAAAGTGTTAATTTCACCAACAGCTCAAATTATGATTCACAATGCGTCTATGGGGAACCGTGGTGATCATCGCTCAATGGATAAAGCTTCTGAAATGCTAAAAATCACAGATAGAGCCATTGTAAATGCGTATGTGTTGAAAACAGGTAAAGAGGAGCAGGAGCTATTAGACATGATGGCCAAAGAAACATGGATGGGTGCACAAGAAGCATTAGAGCATGGTTTTGTTGATGAAATTATGTTCACGAATCAGACATTTAAAGCAACAGCTTCAAGTGCTGTCACGGCAATGATTCCTCAACAAGTCATTGAGGGGTTTCGAAAAGGCAATATGAAAAAAGGACAAGGGATTACAAAAGAGGATTTACAAGCATCACTTGCTGATTTAAAGGCAGAAATCCTAAATGATTTACAGCTTAATAAAAGAAATGAACCGAAAGAGCCTACTCTTCCACCTGTTAACCAGAGGAAATTGAGTAAGCTCTTTTTAAATTTATAAAAATGGAGGAATCACCAATGACAATTAAATTTACGAATAAATCCGAAGCTCTTCAAAATGCAAAGACGAAGTTAACAGCTGCTCTTTCAAGTGAAAATAGCACAGAGCAAGAACAAACAGAAGCGTTTCAAAACTATTTTGATGCGCTGCAGCAAGAAGTAGCATCAAATATCAGTAAGCAAGTAAATAGCGAAATGCTAGATCGTTCAATTTTACAACAACGTGGCCAAAATGTTTTAACATCCGAGGAAACAAAGTTTTTTAATGCAGTTGTGCAAGACGGCGGATTCAAAGATGATTCTATTCTTCCAGAAACAACACAAGAGCGTATTTTTGAAGAACTAGTAACGGAACACCCTTTACTTGGTGCGCTTGGACTACAAGACTTAGGAGCTGTTACAAAGTTCATTTATTCAGATGCAACAAAAGCTTATGCTTGGGGCGAGTTGTTTGGAGATATCCGTGGGCAAGTCAATGCAGCATTTAGAGAAGAATCTATTGGTCAACTTAAATTAACAGCTTTTGCTGCTATTCCAAACGATATGTTAGAGTTGGGGCCAGTTTGGGTGGAACGTTTTGTTCGTACGGTTTTAATTGAATCGTACACAGTAGGTTTAGAGTTCGGTTTTGTAAATGGCGGTGGAGCTGTTGTTAGTCAACCAGTAGGATTAATGAAAAATGTTGACCCTACTACGGGTGCCATTACAACGAAAGAATCTTCTGGAACATTAACGTTTGCTCCTTCTCAATATGGCGAAACAGTAGCTGGCGAGCTGTATGAAGTGGTAAAAGCTCTTTCCACAAATGCAAAAGGAAAAGCTCGAAAAGTATTAAACAAAATTGTAATGGTTGTCAATCCAATTGATGCAATTGGTGTACAAGCACGAAATACCATTCAAACTGCTAATGGTCAGTGGGTAATGGCTTTACCGTATAACATTCAAGTCGTTGAGTCAGAAGAGGTACCGGTTGGTAAAGCGGTATTCTTTGTGAAAGGTGAATACTTAGCAGCTATTGCTGGTGGATATAAACTTAAAAAGTTCGACCAAACGTTAGCCATTGAAGATGCAACCTTGTACACAATTAAGCAATTTGCAAACGGAAAGCCGAAAGATAACAAAACAGCATTGGTGTATGATCTTAATATTTCATTCGATACGACACCAGCTGTATAAGGTATGAGGTGATGTAATTGGCCATCACAAATGAAATTCTAATGGAATTTAAAGAACGAAATCGACTAGGGAATCATGAGGATGCGAATTTAACGCGCATCCTTTCTGCTTCCGTTACAGCTTTAAAAAGAGTTTGTGGTGATTATGATATTGAACAAGACGAAGAGTTTAAGGAGCTTGTATTTGAGCGCTCTCGTTACGTTTACAATGATGCTTTAGAATACTTTAACGATAATTTCTTAACCGAGATTAATAGTTTAAGTGTTGATAAGGTGCTAGAAACAATGACATTGGAAGATGGTGAAGAGAATGCGTGAGTTTAAATACAAGCCACCACGTCTTCATAACGGAGAGTTACGGACACCTATTCTTTTTTATAGAAATAAACCGAATGTTGGCCCACTACCAGGAGAGTCAAAGGATGAAGAGGTCTTTCGTACATTTGGAAAAGTCGACCGTGTATGGCTAAAAGACTTAGAAATGGCCAAAGCAAACGGTACATTATCAGATGTCACCATTACCATTCGAGATCCATTGACTGAATACCGTCCATCTAATTTGCACTATATTGCGATTGACGAAATCGATTATCAAAATATCAAATACAACATTAAAAGTGTACAACCCAACCTTCAAGATAGGCGGTTTATTGATATTGTCGCAGGAGTGGCAAATGTATGAGTGTGAAGGTTACAGGCCTTAACCAGCTATTAAGTACCTTAGAGAAAAAATATGGACCGGCAGCTGTCCAACGTATCAGTGACCAGGCATTAAAAGAAGGAGCCAAAGCCTTTGTTCGTGAGTTAAAGCTGCAGTTTGAATTGTTTAAAGATACAGGAGGCTCCATCGAAGAGATTACCATATCGAAGCCAATGACGATTGCGGGTGCACGAACGATTAAAGTTCATTGGCGTGGCCCAAAAGGAAGGTATCGTATTATCCACTTAAATGAGTGGGGAACGGTTAAAAATCCTAACCCAAAAGGTAAAGGAGCTATTGCCAGAGCATTACGCAATGCTGAAAAAGCGTATCAAGCAGCGCTACTCAATGCAGTAAGGAGAGGATTGTAGTGCTTTATCAACTATACGATGCATTGCTAACAAGTCCTCTTATTCAGCAAAAGGTTGAGAATCGTATTAAGTTTTATGAGTATCCACCCACTGACAACATGGAGGGTGTATATATTGTCATTGATCCATTAGCAACACCGCGTCCCGGTGATTATGCGGATAATAAGCCGATGACTGATGAATATTTCTATCAAATTGAGGTCTGGTCACAATCTTTAGAGGATACACAGCGTGTAGCAAAAGAAGTACGAATCATTATGACAGAGGTAGTCGGTTTTTCTCCATATGGAGATGGGATAGATGAATATGAACCAGAAACAGCCATTTTTCGCGATGCCAGACGCTATATAGGCAAAGAATACATTGTTGAGATATAAAAGGAGTGGAATAAATGGTTACAAAAAAGAATTATAAATCATTCACTGGTTTAACAGAGTTTCATTACGGTGTATTAAATGAAGATGAAACAGGAATTGTAGAAACTTCACCCGAACGAATTGAATTCGCTCAAGAGATTTCAGTTGATACGCCACAAGAAATTACAAGAGCCTCTGGAGATAATAAAACAGCCGAATTGGCAGTGGCTAATGGGCCTATTTCTGTTGTGACGTCCTTTCATAAAGTGCCAATGGAGGATAAAATAAAAATCTTGGGGTTAAAGAAGGTTGGAAGTGGTGTAGCTTATACACCGAATATGACACCGCCTCACGTGGCTTGTGCGTTCGCTCGAACAGCTGAGGATGGTGGGACAGAATGGTTAGGGTTTGCAAAGGGGCTCTTCACGATGTCTTCTATTTCTGGTAAGTCAAAAGAAGATGGATCTATTGAGTTTTCAAAAGATGAAGTAAATGGCGAATTCATGCCAAGAAAAGTAGATGGCATCGAGGATGAAGATGAAGGAACAATGTTTGTTTTTTATGATGCGAAAGGGTCAACAACGAACAGAGATTTCTTATTCAATTTAATCTTTGGTAAACCTCATCCAGATGCAACACCTGAAGTATAAGGGAGGAATTGATGATGAGCAAAGTAAAGTATGAAGTCGTACAAAAGTTCAAAGATGTTCAAGATAACGGGAAAGTTTATCAAAGAGGAGACCGTTACCCAAAGCCTCTAAATAAAAAAGTAAGTGAAGAACGATTGAATGAGTTAGCTTCTACGAGCAATAAGTTAGGACAACCCGTTATTAAAGTCATTGGAGAATAGTCAAAGCTATTCTCTTTTTTATATAAAAAATAAAAACGTAAAGGATGGATACACAATGGCAAATTTAAAACGAAATACAATTGAGCTTGTAACCGATGTGAAAGAAGGAGAAATTATCACAGAAACCTTTCTGACACCACCATTTATTCCGTTATCGGTAGTCTATCAAGCAATGGATTTAGCTGCTGAGATGCAAAAAGTGAAAGCCGATAATGAAAAAGAATTGATTGATAAACTTGTAGATTTTGTCGCAAATGAAGTGTATAAAGGGAAATTCACGAAACAAAATCTGATTGACGGTTTACATGCACCACAAGCTGTTGAAACACTTCAAGCTCAAATTGCGTTCATTGCACGAGGTCAACAAACAGATGAAACAAAAAAGTTTTTGGCGAAGAAGAACTGAGTGATGAAGATTTCACATTGGAAAAGCAAAAGGATTACTTAGATAAATTAGTCCGTTCCCTCATGAAAGAAGGAAAAGACATCAACGAAGTATTAAATATGCCTTATCACTTTGTGTTAGACCTATTGGAAGAACAAAACAAGCCGCAACGAGGAAACTCTTTCTTCGAATTAATCTAACCTTATCTATAAAACAGTTCATGCCATGAAGACTTTCTATGTTTAGAGAGTCTTTTTTTATTGGCTTTATGAAGGGAGGGTGAACAATGGAAAGAGTTGAAGGTCTTGCGATAGGACTGAATTTAGACACCTTACAACTTGAGCGAGGATTAACTGGTTTAAAAGACAAACTAAAAACCGTAGATAGCGAAATGAAGGCCAACCTTTCCGCGTTTGATCGTGGTGATAAGTCGATTGAAAAATATGAAACGCGTGTCCAAGGTCTTAATAAAAAACTAGAAGTGCATAAACGTGTTGTCCAACAGGCGAAAGTTGAATATGAAAAGATGGTTCAAGAGCATGGAGAGGGTTCTAAACAAGCCGAAGCTGCAGCACGAACCTATAACAACCAAGCTGCCTCTTTAAACAACTTACAACGCTCTGTTACCCGTGCCGAAGCAGGCTTATTTGACTTAAAAGAAGAACAGCGACTGGCAACAAGCAATTGGGCTAAGTTCGGTCAAGAAACAGAAAAAGCAGGAGAAAAGCTGAACGGATTTGGTAGAAGTTTAACAGACATTGGTCAATCTATGAGTATGAGCATTACTGCTCCTGTACTTGGTGCGTTTGCAGCTGTTACGAAAGGAACAGAAGAACTGCGTGGGGATTTGGCTAAATTAGATGCGAATGCCTTTAGTTCAGGGTTTAATGTGGATGTCATGCGGAAAGAGTTAGAGAAAATCAATGCCATTGCACCAGATGTGAATGCGAATGTAGAAGGTCTTTCGAACTTAATGGCGACACCGTTTAGTGAACAAGGCCTTTCACAAGCTGTTGATTTATTATCTGGTGCTTCCATTAAATTCTCTGAAACACTTAAATTTGAGGGATTAGCTGATGGGTTACAAGAAACATTAGCAACCGGTGCAGCAATTGGGCCTTTTGCGGAGTTGCTTGAGCGTTCTGGCATTAACCTTGATACGTTTAACGCTGGTTTAACGGATGCCATTAAAAACGGAACAGAAGAGCAGTATGTGTTAAAAACGCTAGCTGATACAGGGCTTGGTGGTTTGAATGAAGAGTTCCGAAAAAACAACGAAGGATTGGTGGAGTCACGACAAGCTTCTATGCAGTTCCAGCAGTCCATTGCTGAGCTAGGGACGACGCTCACTCCAATTGCGACAGAAATCACACAAGGCATTACAGGTGTTGTCGATAAATTTAACAGCTTAGATAGTAGCACGCAAAATACCATTCTTGCATTTGCAGGAATAGCTGCTGTTATGGGGCCTGTTATCACATTTGGTGGCATGTTTACGATGATGCTGAGCAACATTGTATCGGGGATGGCTCCTGTCATAAGTAATATCTCAAAAGCTGGTGGTCTCTTAAAATGGTTACGGTTAGGTTTTACCGCCTTAACAGGACCAGTAGGTCTCACAATTGGAATAATCACGCTACTTGCCACCGGATTTATCGGACTCTATAAAAACTCAGAGACCTTTAGGAATGGTGTTACATCACTAGGATCCAAATTACAAGAGTTTGGCCAAAATGTGCTAAGTTTTCTAGCGCCAGCTATTGAGTCGGTAAAACAGTTTTTTCTTGAACAGTTTTCGGTGATTAAGCAATTTTGGCAGGACAACTCTTCGACAATTATTCAAGCACTCTCGAATGTAGGAATGATGGCGTCAAAAATCTTTCAAGGGATTTCTTCTGTCATCCAGTTTATCATGCCATTTATACTTGGAATCATCAAATCTGTTTGGGGGAATATCCAAGGAGTTATTTCCGGTTCACTAAATGTCTTGATGGGCCTAGTCAAAGTTTTTTCGGGTCTTTTCACTGGCGATTTCCGAAAAATGTGGGAAGGACTGAAACAGATTTTCTCTGGAGCCATTCAATTTATTTGGAACTTCATTCAACTAAACATGTTTGGGAAAATCCTTTCTTTTGGAAAAGTGTTTGCATCCAGCTTTAAAAATGTCTTTTCGGGCTTATGGACAAACGTAAAAACGATTTTTTCAACAGGCGTATCGAACGTGAAAAACTTCGCTGTTAATGGATTTAATAGTATGAAATCCAGTGTCGGTACTATCATGACCAATATGAAAACATCAGTATCCAAAGTATTTACGGATATTGTTGATGGAGCAAAAGCTCTTCCTGGAAAAATTGGTGATGGAATCAAGTCGATGGCTGGAAAAGTCGTCAGTGGCATTACTTCACTGAAAAACAAAATGGCCGAAACGCTTGGCGAAGGCGTCAATGGAGCCATTGGTGGTGTGAACTGGGTTTTAAAGAAAATTAATGTGAAGGAGCTTCCTCTTTGGCCGATTCCGCAATATGCCAAAGGGACAAATGGGCACCCCGGAGGACTTGCGGTACTAGGTGATGGGAAAATGAAAGAATTATTTGTGACACCTAGTGGCTATATGGGGCTGTCTCCAGACCGAGATACCTTAATGAACTTACCTAAAGGTACACACGTCTTTTCTGGACCACAAACAAAACAGTTGATGGATGAAGGTACGATACCTCAATATTCTGGAGGTACAGTTGGAAAGTGGTTTAAGAAGAAGGGACAACAACTTTCAGCTGGTGCTGGTAAATTGAAAGACAAAGCCGTTGATACGGCTCAAGCTGGTGCTCAAAAGGTGAAAGATGTAGCGCTTGATGTATGGTCATACCTTGATAATCCAAAAGAATTGATGAAACAGGTATTCGCAAAGTTTATTCCAAAGTTACCAAACATCGGTGGAGCATTTAATGATGTCATTGGCGGATCAGTGAAGAAGGTTAAAAGTGACTTTGTGGATTATATCAAGAAGAAAATGAAAGACTTAAATCCATTTGGTGGCGGAGCCAGTCCTAGTGGTAAGGGAGCAAAAGCATGGCGACCGGCTATTTTAGCAGCTGCAGCACGAATGAATGAATCTGTATCCGAAAAAGAGGTACAAGGTATTATTGCTCAGATTCACAGGGAGTCCGGTGGTAACGAGAAGATTGTTCAATCATCGGCTGTATGGGATATTAACACAGCCAACGGAAACCCAGCTCGTGGATTACTGCAGTACATTCCACAAACCTTTAATGCTTACAAGATGAAAGGACATGGGAATATCTATAGCGGATATGACCAACTCTTAGCATTTTTCAATAATACACGTTGGAGAACGGACCTTCCTTATGGAAAACGAGGCTGGGGACCTAGGGGAAAACGCAAATACAAAAACGGCACAAATTTTCATGTTGGTGGAAGTGCAATGTTGGGCGATGGGTGGGAGTATGAACCATTCTTGCTTCCAGATGGACGTTTAGGCCTTAGTCCCGATGTACCAACTGTTTTTAATAACTTACCTGCAGGTACAAAAGTATGGTCGAACATTCAAGACTTTGTGCAATCGACAAACCAAAGTCAAAAAACAGATGCCATGAAGTTACTTGCGTTAGTTGGGAAAAAGCTTGAGCAACAATCTTCTGCACCATCAAATAACGCTCAAACAAGCAACTATCAGCAATTAACAGACCATCCGTTCATTCAAAAGATTTTAGCTGTTTTGGAAGAACAAAGTGAGATTCTAAAAGCTATCGCAATGAAAGATCCAATTATCTCAGTTCTATTAAATAATAAAGAAGTAGCCAAAGCCATTTTTAAAGACGTAACAAAACTCCAGGATGAACACAAAGACATCAAGAGACGATTTAAGGGGTGATTTGTATAGGAATGATGTTTAATGGTGAACGTAAACCCTATCTAAAGGTATTGAAAGGAAGGGAGCGTCCGGCTTGGGCGCCTCTGAAACGAAATTTATTAACAGTTCCGAATCGACCAGGTGCACTTCCTAAAAGCACCGATGTCGAACCTAGACCACTAGCTGTTCCTATTGTCATTAAAGGAGTAGATTTAGCAGACTTGCAAAAAATCAAAGAGGACTTAGCCGCATGGCTTGTGACGGATGAGCCATGTCCTTTGATTTTTGACGATGAACCAGACCGTATTTATTACGCTTACGTTGACCAAAGTATTGATTTTGAGGAAATCGTAAAGCTAGGGATGGGAACGCTGAATTTTATTTGTCCAGATCCTTATAAATACTCAAGTGTTTCTAAATATCAGCATTCCATCATTTCTGAAGGTATGTCACTTGTTACACCTTTAAATAAAGGGACAGTCAAAGTAAAGCCTATCTTTGAGATACAAGTTGACAATGACTATACACATATTGATATTTCAAATGGTGATCAAATTAATCGTATTGGTCGGATTGTGAATCTTGAAGAGTATGCTGCAGCTCGTGAAGAACTGATTTTAAATGATAAGTTAACCACAGCACTTGGTTGGGCCAAAACAGAAGGGTCAGTTAATATCGATGGACGAGCTACGGGTGACATGAAATCAGACGGTTATCGATTTATCGCTGAAAACTTCGGAACTATGTCAGAGGGCTGGCATGGGCCTTTTTATAAAAAGACATTAGGCCAAACCTTAACGGACTTTCGATTAGAGGCAATACTTGAGCTATTAAATACAGGAGAGGACAAGTTTGGGAAGGTTGAAGTGTATCTCTTAGATAACAACAACCTTCCTGTTTGTTCAGTCACTATAAAAGATGTTGATTCCGCAGGGAAGCGCATTTATGCGAATGTTCGACTAGGTGGCGGTGACATTGGCTTTAAAGATGTCATTAGTACACATGGTGAACAAGAGAGCACTTTTTGGAACTTCTACGGTATGCTTCGAATTGAAAAAGTAGGAGAACGATGGACAGGCTATGTAGCTAAAATTAATAAAGAGACAGGTCAACACACAGCTCGTGCATTTGAATTGTTTCATGATCGTGAAAACCAGTTTTTACGACAACCAACCCAAATTGGCATTTATATTGCACAATACGGCACCCGAAAGGTGCCTTCTTTGCGTGCGGATGATGTTCGAGTCTATAAAATGAATTCGTTAACGGAAAATCAAATTCCGTATGTTGTGCGTGCTGGTGATGTTGTAACCTTTGATCATCAAAGTGAAAACATTTTAATTAATGGCGAGTCACGTATGGATTTAAAAGCGTTTGGCGGTGAGTTTTTCCACCTTGAACGCGGTGATAATGTCATTGTGACAAGTCCAGCACTACCAACAAAAGCCATGTGGAGGGAGCGATTTAGATGATTCATGTGTTAAACAGCCAATCAGATCATATCGTTGCCTTTTTAAGTTATGGCTTAGAAGCAGCTACACACACAAGAAACAGTAATTTAGAAGAAGTTCTCACCTTTTCCTGGCCAGCTATTGATGAAAAGGCAGCTTTTATCCTGCAGCGCAACAGAGCTGTCATTGAGGATGAGGACGGCCAATATCGAGAGTTTATTATTGATGCTGCAGAAAAAGACGGTGATGTACTAGAAGTTACAGCAACCGCCTCTTATTTAGATTTAAAGAAAGCCAAAGCCATTGCACCTATTACCTTAACGGGCCAAACAGCAGCGACAGCTACCTCGTATGTATTAGCCGGCACAGAATGGGAGCCCGGGGTTATTGAGCATGCTGGTGTGCGGAAGGTTGTCTTTGATAAGCACATTAATCCTTATCTAGCTTTACAACAACTTGCCTCAGAGTTTGGTTTAGAGCTTGTGTTTCGTGTTGAAATTAGTGGCAACCGCATTGTTCGTCGTGTTGTTGATTTAGTGACTCGTGTTGGGCGTTTTAAAGGGAAAGAAATTGTCTTCGGTAAAGACCTACTAGGGCTAGTTCGAAAAGAAAAGTCAGATGAGATTGTCACAGCACTTTTATGTCTTGGGCCAGAAAAAGAAGACGGTACGCGTATAACGACGACTGTCGAAGATGAAGAAGCACGGCAACGCTGGGGGCGTAATAACCAGCATCTATGGGACATTTATGAGCCGGAGTCTTCTGACCAAGATATGACGGTTGAACGGCTCAAATCGCTCGGTGAAACTGCTTTAAAAAAACGCATTAATAGTGTTGTAGAATATGAGATTTCACAAGGTGATTTAGAGTCTATTCCTGGTTATGAACATGAGCAATTTCGCTTTGGTGATACGGTCCGTATTAAAGACCTTCACTATAAGCCCCCTTTGTATATGGAAGCACGTACGATATCTGTTGAACGTGATTTACTAGATCCATCTGAAAAAGAGCATGTTCTTGGTGAATTCATCGAATACACTGAGCGTGACGTATTAGCCGAATTTGATGATTTTAAGAAGAATATGCGTATACGTATTATCAAACAACCAACGCCTCCACAGGGGGCTTACAACGTTCTCTGGGTGGATACCTCACGACCAGTTCATGTGTTGCATACATGGGATGGGGTGCAATGGCGCAAAGTCACGCCAACAGAAGCCAGTGAGGTCGGTGCTGAAACGCCTCAAGGTGCTCAAGAGAAAGCAGATAACAGTCGTGATGAAGCAAAAGAGTACACGGATGGTAAAGTGGTTGAAATTGGAGAAACCATTGAACAGGTTCAACAAGACGTATTTAACCGAGAACGTGTGATTAAAAGGCAACCGACTGAACCTGTTAATCCTCTATACGGAGACTTATGGGTGGATACAAGTGATCCATTACAACCCATGTACATGTGGAATGGCACAGAATGGCGTGCACTTGGTCCAACAAATGCAGATGAAATGGGTGCAGTCCTAAAAGAAGAATACGAGCAAAAGGTTCAAGAAATCATTGCGGATCTAGCCAATAAGGTACCAAATGAAAATTACTCTTCAACAGTCCAAGAGATTATGAGTTCACTAAATGGAAAAGCTGGTTTAGAGTATGTGAACGGTCAACTTTCTTCAAAAGTAAATGCAGGAACCGTTTATACCAAAACAGAAGTTGACAACGCATTGAATAGCCGTGTATTAAAGACCACTTATGAAACAGACAAAACGGGTATTGTGCAGCGTTTAGACAGTAGTGAAAACCGGTTAACAGTTAATGAAAAAGAGATTGGGTTACGTGCAAAGCAACAGGCTTTAGATACTGTGTCCCAACGTGTAACATCAGCTGAACAAGCTATCGTGTTGCAAGATGGAAAAATTGAGCTCATGGTAGAAAAAGAAACATTTAACAACCTAAAAGGAACAGTTGAGAGCTATGGTACACGTATTACACAGGCAGAAAGCAATATCAACCTAAAAGCAGAAAAGACAGCTTTAACTACAACCAATCAGAACGTTTCAAACGCTTTGCAGTCCATTACAAATCTTCAGACGGAAATCGACTTAGCATATGAACAAATTGCGTTACGAGCGAAACAAACCGACTTTAACACATTGTCAAATCAAGTTTCTAGTCACCAAGCTCAATTAACCGTACACGCTAATGAAATTGCTTCAAGAGTGACACAAGATCAATTTAATGCTCTTTCGATTGGTGTACGTAACCTGGTCTTAAACTCGACTTTTAACAAAGGTTGGGATAATTGGACAGGTGTAAGTGGCGGGTTTTCTATTGTGAGCGCTGAGGCAGATAAGCCTTTAAGTAAGATAGCAAAAGTTACTGCTTCGGGACTTTCAACAATCTCTATAAAGTCAGCTTATGCAAACACTTTCCTTGCGAAGAAGGGTGATACTATTACAGTATCAATGGATATAAAGGTTAATGACTTTAATCAATATGATGAAAAGAAGCCTTTTATATTCGAGTTATTAGATATTAATAGAAACCGTGTTGAATATAAAGATGTTTCGCTAACTGATATGAATATTACTTCATTGCCTAACAATGAATGGGTTAGGGTTGTATATGTTCATAAAGTCCAAAATAGCTCTGTTGTTTACGGTAGAGTAAGATTGTCTTTATTTAAAAATGGAACAGTATTTTACCGAGAAATTAAAGCGGAATATGGAAATAAAAACACTAGCTGGACAGAAGCTCCAGAAGATGTTGACGAAAAGATTAATGGCTTAGATGGACGTATCTCGACAGCAGAAACAACTATCAGCCAAACAGCTACTGAGATTAAGAGTCTTGCAAAAAAGAGTGAATTAGATACTGTAAGTGGTCGCCTGGATACAGCAGAGAGCACGATTAGCCAGCAAGCTGCAGCTATTGCTCAACGTGTAACATCATCTACATTCACACAAGAAATTACAAATACGAAATCGTATGCTGACAGTAGCGCTCAAACAAAGGCAAACACGGCAGAAACAAACGCCAAAAATCATGCGAATACAAAAGCTAGTACAGCCGAAGCAAATGCCAAAAGTTACACAGACGGAAAAATCAACACAGTAAATACAAGGCTTACAAGTGCAGAGAGTTTAATTACTCAACAAGCCAATGAAATTGCTTCGAGAGTAACGAAAACCGAATTTGAGAGTCTTTCTATTGGTGGTCGTAACATTGTCAAAGGGACTTCAAATGAATTTAAAACAGCAACCTTTGGTGGATGGGACTATTACTTTACTGATCAGCTACTACACTGGTCAAAAGGTGACGTAATAACGGGGAGAATCTATTTAAAACCAGGTAAATATGAAGCATCCATTATGATTCATATAAGATATACAAATGGAACATACAATCAATATCGAGGCAATGTTATTGCAGCTGGCTCAGAGGGTTATTCAATAGTAACCCTAACAATACCTAATCGAGACGATATTTCTTATATTCAATACTCAATTAGGCATAGTTCTGGGTCAAACCCATCAAATACTGTTCAATATAAAGAGGCTAAGATAGAAAAAGGAAGTAGACCGACAGACTGGACACCAGCTCCAGAAGATATAGATGCACAAATCAATAGCGTAAGTGCAAGGGTATCGACAGCAGAATCAACTATCACACAACAAGCTGGTTTAATCGCTCAAAAGGTTTCTACAACTGATTTTAATGGCAATACCATTGCCTCTAAATTAGTTCAGACATCTTCGGCTTTAGATTTAATTGCTCAAAATTTAAATTTAACCGGATTAGTGACGTTCAGCACGTTTAATAGTGATGTCCAAAGTAAAATTACTGCTGGAACAACAGCTAAGTCTACGCTTGACTCAAAAGCAAGTATCTGGGATGCGAAAGAAACCACAAGCGGAGCGCAAACGAAAGCGGATGCTGCTAGAAATAGTGCAATTGCTGCAGCTGCAAGTGATGCATCCACAAAAGCTAGTAATGCAGAAGCAAATGCTAAGAATTATGCCAGTTCAGCTGTTAGTACAGTGAACGATTGGCGAGTAAGTGGTAAAACCACGATAAATGGTGGAAAGATTGAAACTAATACAATTACTGTACGTCAAATTGCTGTTGGAGATTTTACGAATTTGTGGCCTAATCAGAACTTAGATCCTAAAATCGGCAGTTTTGGTTTGCCAGCTATTATGAATGATACACATAACTATTATTCCATTCCTCTTAGTAGTCGTGACCACATTGCTCATGATATACCTATACACATGATAGCTGGTGATGAGTTTTTAATTACAGCAGATGTGTATCGATATAAAGGTAGTAGAAGCTTGCAAGCTGGTTTTTGGGAAGGAAAACCCGATGGGAGTAATACTTCCAGTCCATGGCGAATGAATTCATGGGAAACACCTGCTCCTTATCAGCAATGGACTTCTGTGGCATGGCATCATAAAGTAACGGATTCCACGACATTTCAAGGGAAACCATACTTTCAAATTGACCAACCCTCCAGTGGTGGAGATACAGGCTATATGATTCAAAATATAAAAATCATTCGCAAACACACTGGAAAAATGGTGGTTAACGGTACAATCTCAGCCGAAAAATTAAACGTTAATAATCTTTCTTCAATTTCTGCTAACTTAGGGGTTGTAACAGCTGGAGAACTACGAAGTGTTATCATCCGAGCGTCTACCTTTGATACCTTGAGTGGGAGTGTTATTAATATTGGCAGTGGTGGTGCTGGTATTGATTTATATGACGGTTCATTCCGTCTAAAACAATCAGCTGGACATTATTACTCGATTAACAACTCAGGCCAGCATATCTTCTGGCAGGGGTCAGATCCATTTATTCGTATTCAGAAAACACAAGACTCTGATTCTAACCCTGCTGTTCAAGGGGCCAGAGCGCAGCTTGTCTTTTTAAAAGACCGAACGGCTGTATATGCTCGTAATGCAGCCAATACGGATTATGCTGATTTTGCTGCGAATGAGTTCCGAGCGATTGGAAAGTATGTCAGCATTGTGAATGGTAATTTAGAGTCTACAACAGGCTATATAGCTGTCACAGCAGCTACTGAAAACACAGGCTCTACACAGCATATTTATTTGCGTCCGAGTGGTTCGGGTAGTGTGCACGTACTTAGAAATACAAGTTTTAACATTGATAGTAGTAGTCCAGATTACCGACCAATTATTGTGCAAACAGTGGGTACACGTTCAACGTCTCTTTCAAAGACGAATATTCGAGAAGTAGATTTCAAAGCAACCTCTTTGTTAAAAGATGTGGACGTACATGAATACCACACTATTTCTGATGTCGTTGGTGGTAATTACTTTGATAAGAAAATAGGGTTCATCACGGAAATGACACCTGCTCTTATGAAGTTTGAAAACAACATTGATTTGTATACAACACTGGCTCTTGTGTGGAAACAAAACCAAGAACAGCAAGAGGAAATTGAACGATTAGAAAAAGAGAAAAACGATATACACGATGTGTTAGGTGTCTTAATCCAAGAAATTGACGCATTAAAAAAAGCTGTTTCTGCAGCATAAAGGAGTCCCTTGTAGGGGCTCTTTTTTATACCCATAAACGAAAAAAGGTGGAATTTAATCATGGAACAAAACCAAACAAATCAAACACAAGCGGTACAAGTTAATTCTGATTTAATCATTCAGCAATACCAAGAAGAACAGTTTCGCTTGAATACAGAGTTAATGAAGTACAAAGCGTACTCTCGACAGCTAGAAGGAACTGTTATCCAACTAGATCAAGAAGTAAAAGCTGCAGAAGAGCGTCACCAGAATCAAGTGAAAGAAACAAATAAATTCAAAGATCAGTTAAAAAAGCAGCAAACAAATAATCGTAACAATACAAAACAACATGGCCAATCCAAGCGCTAAATAAATGTGTTTGAATGCGTCTATAACTATGCTGATGACGTTAAACTGCATAAGACCTAATCAAGGTGGAATGCAACAATGGAAGTACAAGTGAAAATGATTAACGGATTAAACTTTGAAACGATTATCGAGGAGTATAACGCACAAATTTTAGCCGAAACATTAAACAATCAAGAGTATTCAATGGTCATTATTGGTGACGTTATTGCACAACGTTATTCAGTTGTTCGCGTTATGACAAAAGTAGAGAATCCAGAGGCGAATGTTGAGATTACGTTAAACGATAATACGGTTATCAAAGTGTATGTAGAAAATTATAACCCTCTAGACGTCTTACAAAGCATTAATAGCGCTGGTGGTGGAATGGTGGCTATTGGTGAAGCTGTGTTACAAGCTTCTCAAATTGTGCGGATTATGCGTATTAAACAAACAACAGTAGTTTAATAGATAACAAATAAAAAGAGGGGCTATTGCCTCTCTTTATTTTTATAAAAGGGTGGGGTAATTATGTTTGAAGAGCAAGTTTGGAATACACTTCTTCAAAATGGGCCATTTGCAGCATTATTTATTTGGTTATTATTTAAGGTTACAAAGGAATCAAAAGAGCGTGAAGATCGTTTAATGAGTCATGTGGAGCGTACCACAGATACGTTGCAACGTATTGAACAAAGTGTGACAGGTATGCAAGATGAGATTAAAGATATTCGTGAACAAATAGAAGGTCAATAAGTCACTGTCTCTGCAGTGGCTTTTTATATACCTAAAAACAAGGAGGAGAAAGAGAATGACTTATAAATTTCAACAGTTACCACAATTGGTTGATAAGCGAGGAAAACTACCAAGCAAAGGTTCTTACAATAAACGTGCGAAAGGGGTTAAATCCATTACAACTCGTGTGTGGCACCATTCTTTAACAAAGTTATCTGCAGGTGGCTCAAACATTGTTGCCTTTGCTAACTTCCACGTTGGAACAAACGGCTGGCCAGAAATTGCATATCACCTAATTATTGATCCAAAAACAATCATCAATGGAAAAGCTGCTATTTATTATTGTGTGGACATCAGCAAACGAAGCTATCATGTGGGGAACAGCAACACAATTGGTCTTGGTATTTGTGTAATTGGAGACTACCGTACAGATAAACTAAGCCAAGAAACAATTGCATCTATTACTGATTTGCGAAATACCTTAATTAAAGACGGCATCGGTAAATATGATAAGTCTCACAATGAAATGCCAGGTTACAGTTGGAAAGCATGTTGTGTATATGACTATAACAAAGCATTTAAAGATATTTTAGAAACAATTGCACCTGGAGCAACTCAAAAGCCTTCATCGCCACCAGATTTATATACAATTCAAGAAGGAGATACATTTTGGTCAATTGCTGAAAAAGATGGACCGGCAGGAATTACAGTCGATGATTTAATTGTTGCTAATCCTGGTGTAGCGCCAATTAAATTAAAAGTTGGTCAAACAATTAAGCTCGGACAAGCGCAGTATTGTTACACACCGAAACCAGGAACTCTTAAACAGCCACAATCTACTTATCGATACCCATTACCTTCAGGAGTACTTAAAAAGTGCGCACGGGGAGAATCTGTACGTCAATTACAAGCAGCTTTAGCTGCAGTTCACTTCTATCCAAATAAAAATGCAAAAAATAATGGTGTTGATGGCATCTATGGTAATGACACAGAAGATGCAGTAAGACGTTTTCAAAGCGTTTATGTACTTGGACAAATAGATGGAATTTATGGGCCGAGGACGAAAAGTAAATTACAAGCTGTTTTAAAATCAAACGGTCAATAAAAAAGTTTTAATTATCTATTTTGTTTTAACAATATATTTTTATGCTCTTTATTTAATTTTAAAAGATGTTGAACATTTGGTTATAGTAGAAAAAATATAATAATAGGAATTTATTTCTATAAATATTGTAAAATAAACTAATATATTGTATTGTTTACTTGTATTAACATTATAATCTAATATAGAAAAGGGGATTTTATGAAACGTTTTAAAATGTTAATGTTTTTGTCAGTTTTTGGTGCTATCTTTGCTGTATCAAGTATTTCTGCTAATGCGAGCGAAGTTTCTACAGATGAAGGTGATTTAGAAATTTTATTTAGTGAAGAGGTAGAAAGCGAAATTGAAGAAAATATGGAACCTGTTAGCATAGAAAATCCAACCTCAACATATGTTACTGAAGATGGTATAGTGGTTGAGAGAACATTAACTGTAGAAGATGTCGAACCAGATTCAAATCAATTCACTACTTTCAGTTCTCTTTATAGGGAAGTAAATATTGGTTATACAGATAAGCGAATGTTAAATACAATTAGCCAAGCAACTCTTAAGGGGCAATGGACCGTAGGACTAGATAGATATCAAACTTCAGCAACCATTAAAAAATGGAACTATTATAACATATCTATAACTAATGGTAAGTATACAAACAAAAAAACGACAATTCCGAAGCCAAAAGGAAATCCAGCACAAGCTGTTGGAACTGCCACAATGACTTCAGCTAATACTCCAACATCTAATACCCATGATACGCGTTGGACAGTTAATATTAAGCCAAATGGATCTGTAACATCTAGTTTTATAAAATAAAAGCAGGTGATTAGCTATGGCAGATTTTATTTATAACAATTTTTTTTTAGTAATTATTGTTTTGATTGTTCTATTAATTATTGTATTTAAAATTCGAAAAAATTAAACAGTAAGTTGGAGTATAAGAAAATATGGAATTTCACAGAATTTATTATCTTTTCGTTAAGTATATTTATTAGTGAAGTTGTTGTTCTATTGTTACCTCTTATGACAATGGGAAAGGAAATTCACTACAATATGCATTTACCTGGACAAGTAGATGGTGTGTATGGACCTAACACAAAGTCCAAACTACAGGCGGTGTTAAAATCTAAGATTATTATATGAATAAAAAAGAAATCTCCCCTCTTGCAATTAAGGAAAGTCATGATATAATGATGATAATATATGAATTGGGCTAGTTATAGCTAGGGGAAAACCTTCTAATTTTGAATTAGGAGGTTTTTTTCTTTTGGTTATCAGATTATAACTATTGATCATGAAATTATACCGTAGTATAATTGAAAGAAAAAACGAATATAGGTGATTTCATGGAGAGGCCCTTTAGAACTTTAGACGAGCAGATTAAAATTTTAATAGGTAGAAAGTTAGTTATTGATGACATTGAAGGAGCCAAATTTCTATTAACTAAGCATGGCTATTATTCTATCATTAATGGTTATAAAGATATTTTCCTTAAAGTAAAAACAAGCCTTACAGAAGATGATTGTTTTAAAGAAAATGTTAATTTTAATGAAATCATTAACCTTTATCGCTTTGATGTAGAAGTAAGAAATTCGATTTTATCAGCTTTAGAGAACATTGAAAGCACACTTCAAACTAACATTGCTTATATTCTTTCAGACAAATACGGAGATAAGCAACAAGATTATCTTCGTCCATCTAACTTTAGACTAGGACAACGAACTAGGAATGGTCGGATGCAAAGAGATGTATTATTAGAAAATTTAAAAGCTATATGTATTAAAGATCAGCATCCAATGAAACATTACCGTACTCGTTATGGTAATGTTCCTCCTTGGATTTTAGTTAAGGGTTTAACCTTTGGAAATATAATTTATAT